>NZ_JBHVHQ010000206.1:0-11355 GCF_042800135.1 Streptomyces sp. NPDC057654
GGTACCGGCTGCGCGCCTGCTGGAGGGCGAAGACGGTGAGGACCAGCAGCCCCAGGACGAAGGCGCTGATGACAGGGGCCGACAGCCAGCCGGCGGCCGGGCCCTCGATGATGCCGTACAGCAGGGCCACGAAGCCGAGGACGAGGAGGCCGGTGCCGACCGGGTCGAGCGGGGCGTCGTTGCGCGGGGCGGCCGGGGCGAAGCGCACGGCGTACATGACCGCCGCCGTCACCGGGACCATGGCGGCGAACAGCCCCTGCCAGGGCAGGAATTGCAGCAGCCCGCCGCCGACGAGGTAGCCGACGACGCCGCCGATGCCGGCCGCGCCGGTCCAGGTGGCGATGGCCTGGGGGCGTTCGGCGGGCGGGAAGGCGATGAGGGCCAGCGACAGGGTGGCCGGCATGACGAGGGCCGCGCCCGCTCCGGTGATGATGCGTCCGGCGAGCAGCACCGGGATGCCGGTGGCCAGGGCGCAGACGAGGCAGCCCGCGGCGAAGACGCCGAGCCCCCACAGCAGCGCGCGCTTGCGGCCCCAGCGGTCGCCGACGACTCCGGCGGGGATGAGCAGGCAGGCGAAGACGATGACGTACGCGTCGACGAACCACAGCAGTTGGGTGGGCGAGGGGTGGAGGTCGCTGTCGGCGACCTTCGGCACGGCAAGGTTGACGGCCGAGACCATCGCCACCACGAGGATCACCGCGGCGCACATGGTGGTGAGCACGAGTCCGCGCTTCGGGTGGCCGGTCGCCTCGGCCGACGGGGGTGCTGCTGGAGTCTGCATGAAGGGCTGCCTCGCGTGAGTGAAGTGACAGGGCGAGGCGGACCGTTGCGGCTTGGGGACAGGGCGCGATCTTAATTGACCGCGCCGCCGTACGTGCAGCCCTTGACTGTGATCCGTCCGTGCGCGCCGATCGCACCGTGGGCCTTCGGAAGCCGCACCGTGGGCTTCCTCCGCCGCACCGTGGGCTTTCCGGAAGATCGATGCGGACAAAGATCCCCTAAACAGACCTTCGAGATTTTCGGGTATGTCTCAACAGTTGAGATGTATTCGTCCACGATGTAGACCTGCGTAGACCGAGCGCATAACCTCTGATTCCGGCGGACCCCGACGGCTTGGGGAGAGGCCAGAGTTGCGTGCGTGCCTGGACGGACGACGGCCGTGCGCGTATTTCCCGGGCGAGGCGAGCGGTCTTCGGCGACCGCCGTGCGGTGCCCTTCAGATGCCAAGTGACCGAACGGGGAGGGATCTTGTCGGCCATTGCCACGATGGCGGAGGCGGACGTCGGCGACTGTCGCGGCTCCGGTTGGCGTCCGGCGCTCCTGCCGCACCCACCGGGGGGACGGACCGCGCGACCACTGCCCGCGGGCGCGCTCCAGGAGCAGTACTCCGCTCTGACGACGCGACTCGCGTCCACCCTTCAAGACTCTTCCGCTCGCTGGCGCCTGCTGTGCGATATCGCGCAGGTCCGATCCGTTCTGAAGGCAGCGGGCGTCCGACCTTGGGAATTCGGTCTCCGGGCGGGTGGCGGCAGCGCCGCCGCGCGCCGGATGTCCGGCCTCCTGCTGGACGTGGTGCGGCACACCGGGAGCCCCCGGCTGGCCGCGCTGGTCCCCGCCGTGGCGTCCTCCGCCACCGGTCTGCGGCCGCTGCTGGAAGAGCTCCGCTCGGCGAACCGGGCGCCGTGCGTCGGCGCGTACCTGCACGGCTCCGTCGACGCCGGGTACCGGACGGTCCAAGAGGAGGTGCTCACCCAGGAGTTGGGCGCCATGGCCCGCCTCGTGGGACCGCCGGCCGGCGGCGTACGGCTCGTCCTCGCGGAACTGGCCCTGCTGCGCGCCCGGCAGACCGCGCTGGCCTGTTGGTTACGGCTCGGCGAGCTCCTCCGGTCGCTGCTGCCCAGGCGCCCCGGCGTCGTCAGCATCGGCGCGGGCCTCGGCGAGTTCGAGGGCACCCTGGTGCGGGAGACCGCCGCGCGGGCCCTGTGCGTCGACATCGATACCAACACCGGCACCAACACCTACACAGACAGCGGGACCGCGCCCCGCCACCGGGCCGGCGGACTGCGGCAGCGGCGCATCACCCCGCTGGAGGCGTACCGGCCGCTCGGCGCCGATCTCGACCTGCTGATACTCAAAGACGCCCTGCACCACATGCGGCAGCCGCAGTGGCTGCTGTGGTCGGCGGTCCGCGCCCTGCGTACGGGCGGCGTCGCCCTCGTCATGGAACCCACCGTCGAGACGGCGGACCGGCCGGGGCTCAGCGCCCTGCGCGAGCTGGACTCGACCCCGTACAAGAACAGCATCGTCCCGGCCGGGCTGTGGGAGCGCTGGTACGGCCACGCGGGCCTGACCGTGCTCGAAAGGCTGGACTATCCGCCGGGGGTCATCGACAACAACGACTCGTTCCCGCGGACGGTCTGGCTGCTCGGCCGGTCCCGCGGCCCCGGCCGGAGCGGCTGAGCGCCTGAGCGCCGTAAGCGGCCAGGCCCCCTGAACAGCGTCGACAGTGACGAGCGGAGGACACAGCATGATCGAATTGAGGGAACCCCTCCACACCCTGGTACGGCAGCCCGTCGAGTTCACCGCGGGCAAGGAATTCCCGCAGCGCATCCACATCTACGACGAGACGCTCCGCGACGGCGAGCAGATGCCGGGCGTCGCCTTCAGCCCCGATCAGAAGCTCGAACTGGCCGGTCTGCTCAGCGACATGGGCGTGGACGTCCTCATGGCGGCGTTCCCCGCGTCGAGCGAGTCCGACCGCGAGGCGCTGCGCCGCATCCTGGCGGCGCGGCAGAGCGGGCGGCTGCGCGCCGACATGGAGATCATGACGATCGCGCGGGCCACCCGGCACGATATCTCCGTCGCCGCGGAGACGGCCCGCCAGGCGGGCGCCGATCTGGCCTCGGTGGGCGTGCTCGTCCTGTCCACCGCCTCCGACCTGCACCTGAAGTACAAGCTGGGGCGCACCCTGCTGAAGTACAAGGGCACGCCCGAGGCGGACTGGCTGAGCCGGCCCGTCGAGTGGTACCGGGAGGCCAACCTCGACCTCATCGCCGACCATCTGGCGTACGCGTCCCAACTCGGCTTCGGCACCGTGGAGTTCGCGAGCGAGGACGCCAGCCGCGCCAGCCAGGACTACCTCCTCCAGTGGGCCAGGGCCTGCCGCGAGGCCGGCGGCACCCGGCTGTGCTTCTCCGACACCTGCGGGGTGTTCACCCCCGAGGCCGTGGACGCCTACATCCCGCCGCTGGTGAAGGCGCTGCCCGGCTTCCCCATCACCGCGCACTTCCACAACGACTTCGGGCTGGGCGCGATCAACACCGTACGGGCCCTGGGCCACGGCGCGACGCACGCCAGCATCTCCGCCTGCGGCATCGGGGAGCGGGCCGGCAACACCTCCATCCACCAGGTCGTCATGGTGCTGCGGGATTTGTACGGCGTCGAGCTGCCGGGCTTCGCCTACGACCGGCTGTGGGACCTTCGGCGGGCGGTCGAGACGTACTCCGGAATTCCCATCCAGCCGCACGAGCCGATCATCGGCCACAACGTCTTCGCGCACGAGTCGGGAATGCACACCGCGGGCATATCCATTCACCCCGCGATCTACCAGACCATCGACCAGGACGTGGTCGGCGGGGAGCACCGCTTCGTCCTCGGCAAGCACAGCGGAAAAGCGGGCGTCCTGCACACCCTGGCGGCATTGGGGCTCACGGACGAACTGCCCGCGGAAGTGCTGGACAAGGCGGCCGACGCGGTGCTCGAAGAGGTGAAGCTCCGGCGCGAACGCCGCGCTTCGGAGGCCGATTTCGCGGCGTACCGGGAGGCGTATTACGCGCATCTGACCGGCCTCGGTGTGCCGGACGAGGAACTGCTGGAGATCTTCCGCGACGTCACGGTCGCGGCATCACAAGAAAGCATGTGAGCACCATGGGCAAAATCTGGAAGTTCGGCGACGATGTGGACACCGACCAGATCATCGCGACGCGGTATCTGCTGCTGCCGGGCGTCGACGACATGAAGGGCCACACCTTCGAGGGGCTGCGGCCCGAATTCGCGGGCGGATTCACCCCCGGCGACATCATCGTGGCGGGCAAGAACTTCGGCTGCGGGTCCTCCCGCGAGCAGGCCCCGCGCGTCATCAAGGCGCTGGGCGCGGCGGCCGTCATCGCCCCCACCTTCGCGCGGATCTTCTACCGCAACTCGATCAACATCGGTCTGCCGGTGGTGATGTCCGCCGAGGCGTCGGCCGCCGCCGTCGAGGGCGAAGCGATCGAGGTGGACCTGGAGAAGGGCACGATCACCACCGCCGGTTCCGGCTTCGCCTTCCCCCGCTACCCGGACCACGTGCTCGACATCGTGCGCGCGGGCGGGCTCATCGAGCACCTGCTCGCCACGACGTAACACGCGCCGCACCCCCCTGATCCCGCATGAGCACTATGAAAGGTCCGATCACCTTGGGCATGACCATCACCGAGAAGCTCCTCGCCCGTGCAGCGGGCGTTCCGCACGCGCGGCCGGGAGAGATCCTCACCGTCGATGTCTCGTGGTGCATGACGAACGACGCCACCACGCACATCAGCATCGACATGTTCAACGCCCGCCTCAAGGAGCGCGGTATCCACGCGCCCGAGCGGACCGTGTTCGTGATCGACCACAATGTGCCGTCGGAGAGCCCGACCACCACGGCCACCCAGAACAAGATGCGGGCGTTCGCCCGTGAGCACGGCATTCCACTGCACGACGGCGAGGGCGTCTGCCACCAGCTGATCCTGGAGGAGTACGCCAAGCCCGGCGACATCGTCTTCGGCGCGGACTCGCACACCCTGACCGCCGGGGCGGTCGGCGCGTTCGCCGCCGGGGTCGGCTCCACCGACTTCGTCGCCGCGATGGTGACCGGGCAGACCTGGGTCATGGTGCCGCCCACCATCCGCATCGACGTCGAGGGCACGCTGCCCGAGGGCGTGTTCGCCAAGGACGTCGTGCTGCACATGATCGGCGACCTCGGCGCGGACGGCGCGACGTACAAGGCCATCGAGTGGGGCGGCCCCGGCGTCCGGGCGCTCAACACCGAGCAGCGGGCCACCCTCGTCAACATGGGCGTCGAGGCGGGCGCGAAGTCCTCCGTCGTGGAGCCCGACGAGGAGACCCTGCGCTATCTGCGGGAGAAGCGCGGCGACGACGTGGACACCGGGGAACTGTTCGCCTCGGACCCCGACTGCGTCTACGAGCGCCGGTTCACCTACGACCTGTCGACGCTGGAGCCCGTCGTCGCCTACCCGCACAACGTCGACAACATCGCGCCCGTCACCGCGTACGAGGGCACGGCGGTCACCACCGGGTTCGTCGGCTCGTGCAACAGCGGGCGGATCGAGGACCTGCGGATCGCGGCGGGGGTGCTGCGCGGCCGCAAGGTGCTGCCGGAGGTCAAGCTCATCGTCGCGCCGGCCTCGAAGAGCGTCTATATGCAGGCGCTCAAGGAGGGCCTCATGGACGTGTTCCTGGAGAGCGGCGCCATGGTCGTCAACTCGAACTGCTCCGTGTGCTTCGGCAACCAGGGGGCCATCGGCGAGGGCGATGTGCTGATCTCCACCGGCACCCGCAACTTCCCCGGCCGCTCCGGCAGCCAGAAGGGCGAGATCTTCCTGGCGTCGCCCGCCACGGTCGCCGCCACCTGCGTCGGGGGCTACATCACCGACCCCCGGGAGTTCGTCTGATGAGCGGCGCCGACGTCTCGCGGGTCATCCGCCTCGGCGACAACATCGACACCGATATCGTCATCCCCACCCAGTACATGACCCTGCCAAGCGTACGGGACATGGCCCAGTACGCCTTCTCGCCGATCTGGCCGGACTTCTCCGAATTCGTACGGCCGGGGGACGTCATCGTGGCGGGACGCAATTTCGGCAGCGGCTCGTCCCGTGAGCAGGCGCCGGAAATCATCAAGGAGCTGGGAATCCGCTGCGTCATCGCGGTCAGCTTCTCCCGGCTCTTCTACCGCAATGCCCTGAACAACGGCCTCCTGGTGATCGAGTCATCGGCGCTGCCGCCGCTGGTCGACACCGGATCGCGGGTCGGCGTCGACCTGGAGCGGTGCGTGTTCGAGGTCGCGGACGAACAGGAGGGAGTCCCGCCGCGTGAGATTCCCTTCGGGAGCATCCCGCACGAGCTCATGAACATGGTGGCCGAGGGCGGCCTCGTCGCCTATTGGAGCCGTGTCAACGCCGAGGCTTCCGGCACCGCCTCCTGACCCACGCCGCGCGCAGTGCTGACTGCAACGGTGCGGCGTTGCCGGAGAAACCCCATTGGAACCGATCGGAACCATGGAGGAAAAGCAGTGCAAACGGCAAATCTCTTCAACGATCACACGTTCTCGAAGAAGGACGTCCTTCTTCTGCACGGGATCGACAATTACAACCGCGACGACCTGGACCTCCTCAAGGAGGTCCGGGAGAACGGAAATCCCGACGCCATCCTGTCCATATGCGTCAGCACCACCTCGGCGTGCAACATACGCTGTTGGTACTGCTACGCGCTCGGCAACAAGAAGCGCAATCCGAGTCAGCTCAGCGTCGACGAGTACCGCAACCTCATCGACCAGGCCGTGGACCTCGGCGCCCGCACCATGATCGTCTGCGGTGACGGCGAGCCCACGTACGACCCGGCGCTCACCGACATCGTCCGGCACGCGGTCTCCCGCGAGCTCATGCCGGTCATCGTCACCAACGGCACGATCATGGGCAACGACCGGGTCTCCAAGCACCTGCACGGGCTCGACGGCCGGGAGCTGACCCAGTTCCTCAGCGACTCCGGCGCCTCCCTGCTCGTCAAGCTGGAGACCCTCGACCCCAAGCTGTACGAGAGCATCGTCAACGTCCGCGGCGCGTGGGAGAAGTTCGAGGCCGGCGTCGACCGGATGATGGCGGCCGGCTTCGGCGACACCTGGGAGCAGCCGGATGGCACCTACACCCGGATGTCGTTCACCGGCATCGCCACCAAGGAGAACGTCGACAGCGTTCCGACGATGAAGCAGTGGGCCCGGGACCACAACGCCCAGTTCATCTGCAAGGTGCCGTCGCCGATCGGCGGCGCCCTCGACCAGGCGGCCACCAAGCTCTTCCCGCCGGCCGAGGTCGAGTCGGTCCGCACTCTGATCGACAACTACACCGACAAGCGGGAGACGCTCACCCCCATCGTCCTCGACGGGGACAAGTGCATGACCTGCCTCGCCTGGCACCTCGGTCCGGTGATCACGGAGGAGGGCTACTACGTCGAGTGCTACACCGCGACGGAGGCGACGTTCGGCAACGTCCGTGAGAAGTCCCTTTCCCAGCTCCTCAAGGAGAAGGTCAAGGGCACGGACTGGGACAACCCCTGCCCGATCAAGGACCGCCTGTATGTGCAGCTGACGCAGAAGATGCAGGAGCAGCAGAAGGCGGAGGAAGTGATCTGCACCGGCTGACCGGAGGTACGGGCACCGGGCCGTAGCGCTCCGGTGCCCGCGCTCCCCCAGGTTCCGTCCCCGGGTCCGTCCGGCCGCACAGAGAGTTTCCAACGCTTATGAACGCAGCACAGGGGCTGTTATCGCCCCAGGAAAGCCCGGCGGCCGCCTGGTCCGCGGTGGCCGGCCGGCTCGGCGAGTCCACCATGGGCGACGTCCTGCGATGGGGCGCCGGCGGGGCCGTCAACTTCGCGGGCGGGTTCCCGGACGAGCGGCTGTTCCCGATGTGGCACGTACAGGAGGCGTTCGAGGGCGTCCTCGCGCGGCGCGGCCCGCAGGCCCTCCAGTACGGCTCCGCGCAAGGGGCGCCGTGGGTGCGCGAGGCCGTCGCCGCCCACCTGGAGCGGCGCGAGGTCCTCGCCTCGCCGCAGACCATCCTGCTCACCAGCGGGGGCCAGCAGGCGATCGACCTCGTGACCCGGCTGTACGTGGACCCCGGCGACGTCGTCGTCACCACCTCCCCCACCTACTTCGCGGCCCTCGAACTCTTCGAGGCGGCGGGCGCCGAGATCGTCACGGTCCCGCTCGACGAACAGGGCCTCGACCTCGACCGGCTGGAGAGCGCCCTCGGCGACCCCCGCGCCAAGGTCTGCTACCTCATCACCGACCACCAGAACCCGACCGGCATCAGCCTGCCCGCCGAGCAGCGCCCGCTCATCGCCGACCTGCTCCGGCGCCACGCGTGCCACCTCATCGAGGACGACGTCTTCGGGGACATCGCCTTCGAACCGCCCGCGCCCCCGATCCAGCGGTGGGCGCCCGACCGGGTCTCGTACGTGACCAGCTTCTCCAAGGGCCTGTCGCCGGGGCTGCGCACGGGTGTGCTCGCCGCGCCCGCCGACGTGATCGGCAAGGCGCTGGCCCTGCGGGAGAACACGGACGTCTGCCCGAACACGCTGACCCACGCCGTCATGGGCGAGCTGCTGACCAGCGGCGCGTACCACCGGCTGCTGCCCCGGCTGTGCGCCCGCTACCGCACCCGCCGGGACGCCCTGCTCGCCGCGCTCGACCGCCATCTGGCCGGCCGCGCGCACTGGACGACGGCGCGCGGCGGCTTCTTCACCTGGGTCACCCTCGACGCGGCGACCGACATCGAGGAACTGCTGGGGACGGCGGCCCGGTCGGGCGTCGTCTTCCTGCCGGGCTCCCGCTTCCGCAGGGACGGGGAGAAGAGCGGGGAACGGGCCGAACTGCGGCTGAGCTGCGCGCGCCTGGACCCCGCGGAGATCGAAGAAGGCATCGGCCGGCTCGCCGGCCTGCTGTAGGCGAACGCGCGATCACGCGCACGGAACAGCGCGATCACGCGCACGGCATAGCGCGATCCCGCGCACGGAAAGTGAGAGAGAAGACGTGCCCGCAACCCTTTACGAAAAGATCCTCGCGCGGAAGGTCGGGCGCCCCGTCACGGTGGGCGAGATCGTGGAGATCGACGTCGACCGTGCGATGATCCACGATTTCTTCACGCCCTTCGTGATCCGCAAATTCCGGGAGATGGGGTTCACCCGGCTCAAGAACCCCGACTCGGTCGTCATCATCTACGACCACCTGGTGCCCACCAGCTTCCCCGGGGACGCCGTCTACCACCGGATAACCGAGGAGTTCATCAAGGAACAGGGCATCGCCAATGTGCACCGGTCCGACGGCATCAGCCACCAGATCATGTGCGAGCAGGGCTACATCACCCCCGGCGACATCTCCGTCGGCACCGACTCGCACACCGTGATGTACGGCGGCCTCGGCGCCGTCGCCACAGGCGTCGGCTACACCGAGATGGCGGCGGTGCTCGGCACGGGCCGCACCTGGCTGAAGGTCGTCCCCACGATCCGGGTGAACGTCGAGGGCGCCCTCGGCCCCGGCGTGTACTCCAAGGACATCATCCTGCGCGTCATCGCCGACATCGGCGGCGACGGCGCGACGTACAAGGCGCTGGAGTTCGGCGGCGGCACGATCGACGCCATGACCATGGACAGCCGCCTCACGCTGTCCAACATGAGCGTCGAGGCCGGCGCGAAGACCGGTCTGATCGCGGCGGACGACACCACCCTCGCGTACGTCTCCCGGCACGGCGACATCACCGGGAAGAGCCCGCTGGCGCCGGACGCCGGGGCCGTGTACGAGCGGGTCCTCGACTACCGCGCCGAGGATCTCGAACCCGTGGTGGCCTGCCCCAGCACCGTCGAGAACGTCAAGCCGGTCGGCGAGGCCGCGGGCACCGAGGTGCAGCAGGCGTTCCTCGGCTCCTGCACCAACGGGCGGCTGGAGGACTTCGAGATCGCGGCCCGGATGCTGGAAGGCCGCAAGGTCAGTCCGGGCATGCGCTTCTACGTCGTCCCCGCCAGCCGCGAGATCTTCCAGGCGGCGGTGGCGGCCGGCTACGTCGAGACCCTGATAGCCGCCGGGGCCGTGGTGAACCAGCCCGGTTGCAGCCTGTGCTGCGGGCGCAGCGGCGGCCTGATGGACGCCGGCGAACGGATCATCAGCAGCAACAACCGCAACTTCATCGGCCGGATGGGCAGTTCGCAGGCCGAGATCTATCTCGGCTCGCCCGCGACCGTCGTGGCATCGGCGATCGAGGGCCGGATCACCGATCCCCGTACCTATCTGAAGTGAACTCAAGGAGGCAGCCATGACGGAGACGACGCACCGGGTCCCGGTCAGCATCCCCTCGCGCACCGGAACGGACGCGCTGCGGGTGACGGACGCGGCCATCGGCAGGATCGCCGCGTCGCTCGGGCCCGAAGCCCAGGGCAAGGCGCTGCGCATCGGGGTGAAGCCCGGTGGCTGCTCGGGCCTCTCGTACACCATGTACGTCGAGGACGAGATCGCGGAGAGCGACACCACCATCGAGCGCGACGGGGTCCGCATCGTGGTGGGCGAGACGGCCATGCCGTATCTGAAGGGCACCACCCTCGACTACGAGGAGGGGCTCATGGAGTCCGGTTTCGTCTTCGACAACCCCAACGCCTCTTCCTCCTGTGGTTGCGGCAACAGCTTCAACTGACCCTTTCCGTCGCGAACTTGGGAGGCACATATGAGCAGCACGGCACAGCAGTCAGCGGTGCGTACCGCGATCACCGTGACCGACGCGGCACGCGCGGCGCTGCGCGATCTGGCCCAGCCCGAGTCGGGTGCGGAGCGTCCCGCACTGTTCGTCTCGGTGGAGTCCGAGGACCGGGGCGAGTTCCGCTACGCGTTCGTCTGGCGGACGACGGCGGAGGCGGGAACCGGAGATCTCATCACGGATTGCGGGGAGTTCACCGTCGTGGTAACCGACGCCGACGCCGACCGGCTGTCGGGGGCCACGCTGGACGCGGACCCGCAGTTCGGGGTGGTGATCAGCAACCCGAACGCGGAATCCGAGGCGGCAACGGACTCCGCCGACTCCCCGGCGGGATCCGACGACGACGAACTCACCGCCCGTGTGGAGAAGTTGTTCGCGGAAACGGTCAACCCGGCGCTGGCCTCGCACAGCGGCGCCATCAAGCTGGAGCGGATCGAAGACGGCGTGCTCTACGTCAGCCTGCTCGGCGGCTGCCAGGGGTGCAGCGGCGCCGCGCTGACCTTGGCGGACGGCATCGAGCGGTTCATCGTCGACGCCATGCCCCAGATACGCAAGATCGTCGATGTCACCAACCACGCGGCCGGCACCACGCCGTTCCTCCGCTGAAGGGAGCACCCCCTCATGACGCTCCCCACGGAGACCGCCCACCCCGACCTGGATGGGCTGGGTACGTATGAATACGGCTGGGCCGATTCCGATGCGGCCGGTGCTTCGGCGAAGCGCGGCCTTTCGGAAGAGGTCGTCCGGGATATCTCGGCGAAGAAGTCGGAGCCGGAGTGGATGCTCAAGCTCCGGC
>NZ_JBHVHQ010000207.1:0-11352 GCF_042800135.1 Streptomyces sp. NPDC057654
GCACGGAGCGGCGGCTCGACCTCCTCGTCGACGACAGCGGCGGCGTCGTCCTCGGCGGGCTGCGCATCCCCTCCGGCGGCGGCTGGGGCGGCGCCTTCGGCCCGTACGAGGCGGAGGACGCCTCCCCCGCCGACGACGGCGCCCCGCCCCACCTGCCGTACGTGCCCGAAGCCGCCCCCTCCGGCGACTCCCGCACGGACGGGGCGGAAGACGGCCCGTCGGCGGCGGACGACGACGGACCTGGAGCCGCTCCCGTGCCCGGCGGCCGGCACGACGACCGGCACCAGCCCGCCCGGCATCAGCCCTGGTGGACCCCCGCCGCCCGCACCGCCCGTACGGCCTTGACCCTGCTCGCCGCCCCCGCCTCCGCCCGCCGCCGCCCTGCCCCGCCCATCGCCCAGCGGCTCCGGGTCGAGGCCGACGGCGTGCTGCTGGCCGACCTGGACCGGCCGGTGGAGCGGGTGACGGTGTCCGCCTCGGCGGCGGACGGGCTGGCCGACGTCGTGGTGCACCGCACCCTCTCCGACGACGGGATACGGGCGCGCGCCCGCGCCGTCACCGTCTCCGGGCCGGACTTCCGCTATCGCGCCGACGCCGTGGTCGGCGGGCCCGTACGCACCCGCACCTGGACCGTCCTCCCGGACGCCTTCCAGCTGACGCTGCCCCGGCAGCAGGACCCGCCGGGCACTCCGGGCACTCCGGTCTCCCCGGGCGGCGGCGGGAGCGCGCCCTTACGCCCGTAAGCCCGCGCGCTCCTACGCCCGCGCGCTCCTACGCCCCCGGCCCGGACTTCGCGTCCCGGTGCACACGCCAGCGCTCCAGCATGCCCAGCAGCTCGTCGTGCATGAACTGGAAGAACTCCACCGTCTCCGTCACCCGCTCCCCCGCCGGCGTGTCCGGTCCCAGCGACTGCGCACCCTCGCCGAGCAGCTTGACCCAGCGGATGATGTGCTGGTCGCGGCTGGCGAAGGTCGCGTACCAGAGCTCTTCGTGCAGGCGGTAGCGGTCGCGGCGGGAGCCCGGTTCGCGCTCGCGGCTGATCATGCCGGCGCTGGTGAGATAGCGGACCGCGCCGGAGACGGCGGCGGGGCTGATCTTCAACTGCTCGGCGAGTTCGGCGGAGGTGAGCGCGGCCGTGTCGGAGGCGAGGAGCGCGACGAAGACGCGGGCGGCCATGCGCTGCATCCCGGACTCGGTCAGCTCGCCGGCGAACCGTTCCACGAAACGGGAGACGCCCTCCGGGTCCCGGCCCCGCTCCGGGCCGGAGTCCCGCGCCTGACCCGGGTCCGCCTCCCGACCCGGGTCCGTCTCCTGCTCCGCGCCCGTCTGCCGATCCGCGCCCGTCCGCTGATCCGCTTCCACACCGCGCTGCTCGCTCACGTCCGCATCATCTCCCCTGGCCAGGCCGTCACCCCAACTTTATACGCTTCCTTAACTTCACAAATTTCTGAAACTACCTTAGTTTCAGAAACATGACGACGGCAATCACCGTGTCCGGCCTCCACAAGTCGTTCGGCCGGACGCACGCGCTCGACGGCCTCGACCTCTCCGTCGAAACCGGCGAGGTACACGGCTTCCTCGGCCCCAACGGAGCCGGGAAATCCACCACCATCCGGGTCCTCCTCGGCCTGCTCCGCGCCGACCGGGGCGCCGCCCAGCTACTCGGCCGGGACCCCTGGCACGACGCGGTCGAACTGCACCGGCGGCTCGCGTACGTACCCGGCGACGTCATCCTGTGGCGCAACCTCTCCGGCGGCGAGGTCATCGACCTGTACGGGCGGCTGCGCGGCGGACTCGACGCGGCCCGCCGCGCCGAGCTGCTGGAACGCTTCGAGCTCGACCCCGCCAAGAAGGGCCGGACCTACTCCAAGGGCAACCGCCAGAAGGTCGCCCTCGTCGCCGCCTTCGCCTCCGACGTCGACCTGCTGATCCTGGACGAGCCCACCTCCGGCCTCGACCCGCTCATGGAGGAGGTCTTCCAGGAGTGCGTCGCCGAGGCCCGCGAGCGCGGCCGGACGGTGCTCCTCTCCAGCCATGTGCTCAGCGAGGTCGAGGCGCTCTGCGACCGCGTCAGCATCATCCGCGCCGGGCGCACCGTGGAGAGCGGCTCCCTCGCCGACCTGCGCCATCTGACCCGTACGAGCGTGAGCGCGGAGCTGGCCGCGCCGCCGAACGGGCTGTCCCGGCTGCCGGGCGTCCACGACCTGTCCGTACAGGGCACACGGGTCCGCCTCCAGGTCGACACCGACAAGCTCGACCCGGTGCTGCGGCAGCTCACCGAGTCCGGCGTGCGGTCGCTGACCAGCACTCCGCCCACCCTCGAAGAGCTGTTCCTGCGCCACTACCAGGCCGACGACGCCGGCTCCCCGGCCGCGTCATGCCCCGAGGCGGCGGCCCGATGACCGCCCTCGCGGACCCCGCGGGCCCCGGGCGCAAGAGCTCACACCTCACCGGCGCCAGGCCGCGCAGCTCGCACCTCACCGGCACCGGGCCCCTCACCCGCCTCGCGCTGCGCCGCGACAAGATCATGCTGCCGGTCTGGGTCTACGCGCTGTCCATCGCCTACGTCTCGACGTCGCTGTCCCTCAAGAAGCTCTACGGAACCGCCGCCGAACGCGCCGACTTCGCCCACTCCATGTCCGCGAACAACTCCCTGCGCGCGCTGTACGGGCCGGTGCTCGGCGACTCCGTCGGCGCGCTCACCGCGTGGCGGATGATGAGCTTCGGGGCGGCCCTGACCGGCGTCATGAGCCTGCTCATCGTGGTCCGCCACACCCGCGAGGAGGAGGAGACCGGCCGCCAGGAGCTGCTGTCCTCGGCCGGGGTCGGCCGCCGCGCGCCGCTGACCGCCGCCCTGACCACGGCCTTCGCCGCCAACGCGCTCATCGCCGCCCTGATCGCCGCCGGCCTTGCGGCCACCGGCCAGGGCGCGTCCGGCGCGCTCGCCCTCGGCCTCGCCGTCGGCGCCACCGGCATGGTCTTCGCGGGCGTCGCCGCCGTCGCCGCGCAGCTCACGGAGAGCGCGCGGCTCGCGAAGGGCCTCACGGCGGCGGTGATCGGCGTCGCCTTCACGGTACGGGCGGCGGGCGACGCGTCCGCCGCGCAGGGCCGTTCGCCGCTGGTGTGGCTCTCGCCGCTGGGCTGGCCCGAGCAGGTCCGCCCGTACGCCGGGGACCGCTGGTGGGTGCTGCTCCTGCCGCTCGCCCTGACCGCCGTGACCGTCCTCGGCGCGTACGCCCTCACCGCCCGCCGCGACCTCGGCGCCGGACTCCTCGCCACCCGGCCCGGCCCGGCCACCGCGGGCGGCGCGCTCCGGGGCCCGTACAGCCTGGCCTGGCGGCTCCAGCGCGGCACGCTGCTGGGCTGGGCGGCCGCGCTCCTCTTCGCCGGGGCCGTCTTCGGGGCGGTCGCGCACGGCGCGGCCGACATCGTCGGCGACAACCAGCAAACCCTGGACATCTTCGAGCGGCTGGGCGGCAGCCACGGTAGAGCGGGCATCTCGGACGCGTTCCTCGCCACCGTCACCGGCATGCTCGGCCTGACCGCCGCCCTCTACTCGACCGGCTCCGTCCTCCGGCTGACCGGCGAGGAGACCGGCGGGCGCGCCGAACCGCTGCTGGCCTGCGCCGTCGGCCGGCTGCGGTGGGCGGCCGGCCACCTCGTCATCGCCTTCGCGGGCACGGTCGCCGTCCTCGCGGCGGGCGGCCTCGCCATGGGCGTCTCGTACGGGGCCACGGCCCACGACCTCGGCGGCCAGCTCCCGCGCGTACTCGCCGCCGCCCTCGCCCAGGCCCCGGCGGTCTGGGCCCTGACGGGGGTCACCGTGCTCCTCGCGGGCGCGCTCCCCCGGCTGGCCGCCGCCGCGTGGGGCGTGGTCGGCGCGGCCCTCGCCGTCGGCTGGCTCGGCCCGGTGATCGACGCCCCGCAGTGGGTCATGGACCTCTCGCCCTTCGGCCACCTGCCCAAACTGCCGGGCCCGGTCGGCTCCGCGGCCCCGTTCCTGTGGCTCACCGCGCTGGCGGCGGTGTTCACGGCGGCGGGACTGTACGGGCTGCGACGGCGGGACGTCGGCTGACAGCACGCCGGTCCGACCCTTGAACGTGCGGCGCCTGACCTGTAGCGGAGTCAGGCGCCGCACTCACACCCTCTCGACCTGCATTTCCTTGAGTCCGCGGATCACGAAGCCCGGTTTCCACTCGGGCTCCGATACGAGCCGCAGGCCGGGTGCGCGGCGCAGCAGCGCGCCGAAGACCGCGGCGAGTTCGAGGCGGGCCAGCGGTGCGCCGAGGCAGTAGTGGATGCCCGCGCCGAGGCTGAGGTGCGGGATGTCGGGGCGGGTGAGGTCGAGGGCGTCCGGGCGGTCGAAGCGCGCGGGGTCGCGGTTGGCGGAGCCGAGGAGGAGGGCGACCTCGCTGCCGCGCGGCAGGTGCACGCCGCCGACCTCGATGTCGTCGAGCACCCACCGCTCGAACAGGTGCAGCGGCGTGTCGAAGCGCATCAGCTCCTCCACCGCGCCCGGCAGCAGCCCGTGGTCCGCGCGGAGCGCCGCGAGCTGCCCGGGGTGGCGGAAGAGCGCCAGCCAGGCGTTGCCCGTCGTGTTGACCGTGGCCTCGTGCCCGGCGTTCAGGAGCAGGGCGCAGGTGGAGACCATCTCCTGCTCGCTGAGCCGGTCCCCCTCCTCGTACGCCGCGATCAGCGCGCTGATCAGGTCCTCGCCGGGCTCGGCGCGCCGGGCGGCGATGAGGTCCCGCAGATACGCCGAGAACTCGACCGAGGCCCGTACCGCCGCGCGGGCGCTGTGCTCGCTCGGGTTCAGCTCGTACATCCCGCAGATCGCGGCCGACCAGGGCCGCAGCAGACCGCGGTCCGCGGCGGGCACCCCCAGCATCTCGGCGATCACGGCGACCGGGAGCGGCTCGGCGACGGTGGCGACCAGGTCGCCGCCGCCGTCGGCGAGCAGCGCCGCGACCAGTTCGTCGGCCGTCCGGTGGACGTACGGGGCGAGCCGCTCGACCATGCGCGGCGTGAACGCCTTGGAGACGAGGCGGCGCAGCCGCGTGTGGTCGGGCGCCTCCCGGTCGAGCAGCCCGTTGTCGTTCAGCGTGTGGAAGGGCTCGTGCCAGTCGGGCGGCGCGCTGCGGCCGAACTCCTCGTGGCCGAAGCGGTGCAGATACGTACGTCCCAGCCGCCGGTCGCGCAGCAGGGCGCGTACGTCGTCGTAGCGAGGCACCAGCCACTGCCGGGAGGGCGCGAACCAGTGGACGCGCCCCCGCTCGCGCAGCTCGGCGTAGCCGGGATACGGATCGGCCGCGAACCGCGGCGACCAAGGGTCGAACGCGAGGGCTTCGCTCATGCTGCGAAAGCGTAACCGGCGAACTCACGCCTCGGGAGTGGTGAATTCCCCTTGATCTGCCCACTGACCTTTCCATCGATCTTTCCTTCGACCTTTCCTTCGATCTTCCTTGGCCCCGGCGGAATTCGCCGCGAATGCGCGGGGTTGCGCGGCGCGCGCACCGGGCAGAAGGCCACCAGCGATCCAGGGGACGGCCCACGCACCCGCCCCCTCGCGGGGAGAGACCTTTACCGGCGGACGAACGGACCGGCTGCTCGGCAGCGTCGCCGACCAGCGCGGTTCCGCCTCGGACGGCCGGAATTCGGCACGGAGGTATCTCGTGGATCGACTGGATTCCCGCGGAGCGCGCCGCGCGCTGAGGGTTCTGGGGTCGGTGCTGGCGGCCGGCGTGGTGTGCGCGGCGCTCAGCATCGCCATGACGCTCGTACCGGGACTGCGTACGACCGGCAGCGGCAACGCGGGCCAGGCGTACGGGGCCGCGGCCTCGTCCAGCGCGGTGCTGGTGCTCTTCTACATGGCGAAGACGCTCCGGCTCCAGCGGGACGAGACGACGCTCCAGCGCGAGGAGTTGGCGTTGCAGCGTCAGGAAATGCAGCTCCAGCGCACCGAATTGGAGTTGCAGCGCGAGGAGATGCGCCGCTCGGCCGGTGAATTGCACCGCAGCGCGGAGGCCGATCTGCGCCGGCTGCATATGGATCTCCTCAAGATGAGCATCGAGAATCCGGAACTGGCGAGGGCGTGGCCGGAGTACGCTCCCGGGCTCTCGGTGAAACGGAACCGCCAGTACACCTACGCCAATCTCATGTACTGCCACTTCATGCTCGCGCACCAGCTCGGCATGGTGACGGACCGCGAAGTCCTGGGGCATCTGCGGTATATCACCGCCACCGAGATCTTCCGGGGCTATTGGGAAGCGGCCCGCGGGTTACGGGCGGAGATGGACCCGGAATCGCAGGAGGCCCGCTTCGCCGCGCTCGTGGACGAGGCGATCCTCCAGGCCGACGCCCAGTCCGGACCGGCATCGGCTCCGGCTTCGGCTTCGGCCCCGGCCGTGGGTGACGCGTCCTCGCCGGACGCCGCCGCGCCGCCGTCCGTGACGCCCTAGAGGGGCGGTCGTTGAACGTGCGATGACTACCTGGATCTCACGGCGGCTGGGCGCGTCCCCCGCCGAACGCGGCAGCCTCGGCAATGCCAGCTGCCCGGACCTCTTCGAGCTGAACGACGGCCGGTTCGCCGTCATCGGCACGGACATGACGGCGGAGCTCGACGCCGCCCTGCCCCCCGACGCGAGCCGCGCCGCGTACGAACGGATCGTGGTCATCACACGGGAGACGCTGCTGCGCGCCAAGGACGACATCGCGGGGCTCTGAGCCCGCGCCCCCGGGCTCGGAGCTCTGATCAGCGACGGCGCGCCCTCCGGCCTCCGACGGTGCGCCTCCAATTTAGTTGTGTCACTATAATTATAGTAACGACACAACTAATGGAGTCCGTCATGCCGGAAGACGCTGCCCCGCGGCGGCCATGGCTCGTGCTCGCCATCTGCTGCATGAGCATGCTGATCGTCAGCCTCGACAACACCATCCTCAACGTCGCCCTCCCCACCCTCCAGCGCGACCTGCACACCTCCGTCTCCGGCCTGCAATGGACGGTCGACGGCTACACGCTCGTCCTGGCCAGCCTGCTGATGCTCGCCGGCTCGACCGCCGACCGCGTGGGCCGCCGCCGCGTCTTCCAGACCGGTCTGGTCGTCTTCTCCGCCGGGTCCCTGCTGTGCAGCCTCGCCCCCAGCCTCGGCTGGCTCGTCGCCGCGCGGATGCTCCAGGCGGTCGGCGGGTCGATGCTGAACCCCGTCGCCATGTCGATCATCAGCAACACCTTCACCGAACCCCGGCAGCGCGCCCGCGCCATCGGCGTCTGGGGCGGCGTCGTGGGCCTCTCCATGGCCGCCGGGCCGATCGTGGGCGGAGCGCTGGTCGAGTCGGCCGGCTGGCGGTCCATCTTCTGGATCAATGTGCCGATCGGCATCGCCGCCCTGTTCCTGGCCCGCAGGTTCATACCGGAGTCGCGCGCGCCGCGGGCCCGCCGGGCGGACCCGGTCGGCCAGGCGCTCGTCGTCGTCCTGCTCGTCGCCCTCACCTACGCGATCATCGAATCGCCGGAGCGCGGCTGGACCTCGCCCCTCGTCCTCGGCTCCGCGGCCGCCGCCCTGTGCGCGCTGCTCGGACTGCTCCGATACGAGCCGAGGCGCACCGATCCCCTCATCGACCTGCGGTTCTTCCGTTCCGCGCCGTTCGCGGGCGCCACCGTGAACGCGGTCACCGCGTTCGCCGCGCTGGGCGGCTTCCTGTTCGTCAGCTCCCTGTACCTCCAGAACGTGCGGCGCCTCGACCCGCTGCACGCCGGGCTGTTCATGCTCCCCATGGCGGTCATGGCGCTGCTGCTGGCGCCGCTGTCCGGCCGCATGGTGGCCTCGCGCGGCCCGCGCCTGCCCCTGCTGCTCGCCGGGACGGCGCTGTGCGCGAGCGCCGTACTCCAGGCCCTCACCTACTCCGCCCACCTGCCGACGGCCGTGCTGGTCATCGCGTACCTGCTCTTCGGCACCGGCTTCGGCCTGGTCAACGCGCCCATCACCAACACCGCCGTCTCGGGGATGCCCCGCGCGCAGGCGGGCGTCGCGGCGGCGGTGGCCTCCACCAGCCGGCAGGTCGGCCAGTCCCTCGGCGTGGCCGTCATCGGCGCCCTCATGGCCGGGCAGGCGTACGCGGACCCGGCGGCCCTCACCGGCGCGGGCCGCACGGCGTGGTGGATCATCGCGGGCTGCGGCGCCGCCGTGGCGGTCATAGGTACGCTCGCATCCGGCCGCTGGGCGCAGGGGACGGCCCGGCGCGCGGCGGAGCGGCTCGTTTCCGAGAAGACTCCGGGGACGGCGGAGGCCGTGGAGATCAAGGGGGCAGAGGAGACGGTGAAGACCTGATGGAGCGTCTTGATGCCGACGGGCCCCACGAGGGCGGGCCCCGCGACGGGGACGATGCCACCGTCAGGGCGGCGGCCCGCGCCTGGCTGGGGATGAACACGCTCCTGATGGAGCGCCACAACCGCCGCAAGGCCGTCGCCGACGCCCTCGGCATGAGCTTCAGCCGCGTCCGGGCCCTGCGCCGGCTCGGCGCCGGACCGATCCCGCTGCGCGAACTGGCCGAGCGGATGGGCAGCGATCCGCCCTACACCACCGTCATCGTCGACGACCTCGTGCGGCGCGGCCTCGCCGAGCGCATCGCCAACCCCGACGACCGCCGGTCCAAGCTGGTCCGCCTCACCGAGGAGGGCCGGGCGGCGGCGGCCCGCGCCGTCGAGATCCTGACCGTGCCGCCGGACGCCCTGCTGGGGCTGCCCGCCCAGGACATCGAGGCGCTCGACCGCATCGTGGCGAAGCTCCTGGAGTGAGCCCCGGCCCCCGCGGGCGTACGAGCGCGGGGCGTACAGGCGTTGCGGGCGTACGAGCGTTACGGGCGTACGGGCACGGGTGCGCGGTCCCGCGCCCCGGCTGCCGCCTCAGCCGCCGCCTCAGCCGCCCGGCGTCACCAGCCCCGCCTCGTACGCGAAGACCGCCGCCTGCGTCCGGTCCCGGAGCCCCAGCTTCACCAGGATGCGGCTGACGTGCGTCTTCACCGTCGACTCGGCGACGACGAGGCGCGCGGCGATCTCGGAGTTGGAGCGCCCCTGGGCGACCAGCACCAGGACCTCCGTCTCGCGCTCGGTGAGGTCGGCGACGCGGTCCTGGGTGGGGGTGCGCGGGGTGCCGAGGCGGGAGAACTCCTGGATGAGGCGCTTCGTGACGGTCGGCGCGAGCAGCGCCTCCCCGGCCGCCACCACCCGCACGCCGTCGGCGAGCTGCCGCGCCGAGGCGTCCTTCAGCAGGAAGCCGCTGGCCCCGGCCCGCAGCGCCTGGTAGACGTACTCGTCGAGGTCGAAGGTGGTCAGCACCAGCACCTTGGCGTCCGCGTCGGCGGCGACGATCTCGCGGGTGGCCTCCAGGCCGTTGAGCTCGGGCATCCGGATGTCCATCAGCACGATGTCCGGTTTGAGGGCCGCGACCTGGCGCACCGCCTCGCGGCCGTCCACGGCCTCGCCGATGACCTGGATGTCCGGCATGGCGTTCAGCAGCACGGAGAACCCCTCGCGGACCATCATCTGGTCGTCGACGATGAGCACCCGGATGATCCCGTCCGCGCTGCGGTCGCCTCCGCCGTCGTTTCCCTCGTTCCCGCCGGTCAAGCCGCTTCCCCCACCCATTTCGTTCACTCCGATTCCTCCGCGGCCTCGACGGGGATGAACGCCACGACCTCGAAGCCGCCGTCCTTCGTCGCCCCGGCCGTCATCTCGCCGCCGAGCATGGTCACCCGCTCCCGCATGCCGAGCATCCCGTGCCCCGAGCCCGGCGACGGCTTGGCCAGCCGGTTCGCCGGGCCGTTGACGATACGCAGCCCGAGCCCGCTCATCACGTACGACACCTCGACGCGCGCCTCGGCGCCCGGCGCGTGCCGCAGCGTGTTGCTCAGCGCCTCCTGCACGATGCGGTACGCGGACAGCTCCACGCCCTGCGGCATGGTCCGCACCACGCCCGTCGTGACGTGCTCGACCGTCAGCCCCGCCGCCCGCACATTGTCGACCAGCGAGCCGAGGGCGGCGAGCGTCGGCTGCGGGGCCTCGGGGTCGACCTCGCCGAACGCGTCCGGGTTCTCCGACCGTACGACGCCGAGCACGCGGCGCAGCTCGGTGAGGGCCGCTACGGCGTTCTCGCGGATCGTGGCGAACGCGGCGGCCAGCTCGGGCGGGGTCTCCTCGACCCGGTACGGCGCGGCCTCGGCCTGGATGGCGACCACCGACATGTGGTGCGCGACGACGTCGTGCAGCTCGCGGGCGATGGTGGTCCGCTCCTCCAGCACGGTGCGGCGCGACCGCTCCACCTCGGTGACTGCGGCCTGCACGGCGACCTGCTGCTTGGACTCGCGGACGCCGCGCAGGCCCAGCATGATCAGGAGCAGGACGCCGAAGACGATCAGAAGGGCCAGGGTGTCCCGGGTCCAGATGTGTCCGCGGAACGGTATCCCGAGCACGACGATGAGCGCGACGGTGATGCTCCACATCTCGGCGGACGCCCGCGGCCGGAGGCGGAACGCGGCGACCAGCATCACCGCCCCGTAGGAGACGACACCGGTCGGGGTCCACGGCCAGAAGGACTGGAAGCCCGACAACATCGCCATGGGGACGGCCGCGGCGACCGCCAGCCACCACGCGCCGACCGGCCGGAGGAGCACGACGGCGAGCGGCACTCCGGTCGCGAACATGCCGAGCAGCCCCGAGAGCCCGGGTTCGAAGGCCATGAAGGGCATGAACGTCAGCAGGAAGGCCGCTGCCAGGAACACGGCGTGCGGGAGCCAGCGCGCGTAGACGACGAACTTTCGCGGCACGAACCGCAGCAGCGGATGGTCATCGGCGAGCGGCGGTGCCGGGCGGAACGCGAACGCGTCCGTGACCAGGTCCTCGCGGATCGTGTGGAACACGCCCCGCGCCGCCCCGATCTCACTGGTCGCGCCGTTCGGCCGCTGATAGGTGTCGTTCACATCAACCACGGTAAGCAGCGGAGGCGATCGTCGTCGTCCCCGCTGGTGGGGATCTGTACGGGTCCGCCTCAAGTACTACACGCCGCCGCCCGGCGTCCCATCCGGCGTCCGATCCGGCGTCCCGGCGGACGGTCCGGAAGCGCCTTCGAGGGCGGTCAGGAGCAGCGCGAAGGCGTCCGTGCCGGGCGTGACGGGCGCGTAGTGGCCGGTTCCGGGCAGCTCGTGGAGCGTGATGTCGCCGCCCGCCGCCGCGGCCTCGGCGGCGTAGCGGCGGGAGACGTCCACGGGCACGTCCGGGTCGGCCGTGCCGTGCAGGACGACGACGGGGGCGCGCGGCGGGAGCAACCGGGCGGGGTCGGCCTCGCCGCTCCGGTCCCC
>NZ_JBHVHQ010000208.1:0-11323 GCF_042800135.1 Streptomyces sp. NPDC057654
CCGATCCGGCACATCCCCGGCCGCGCCCGCCGGCCGCTCCGAGGCCGTTCCGCCGCCGCGCGGGGAGCAGGAGGCCGCCGATCCGGTGCCGAGCCCGGCAGCCGCAGCGCCGCAGCGCGCCGCGCTGGAGGTGGGGGACCGGCCGGCGCACGCCCTGCTGCGGGACGCCGTCGCCGCCGGCAGCGACGTCGTCCTGATGCCCGCCGCCCCCGGGGAACCGCCCGCCTGGTGGGTGCACGACAACGGCCGGCGGGCGCTGCCCATGACCGGGCTGCCCGCCCCGCTGACCGCCGGCCGCCCTGGCGGCACGGCCGGCTGGAGCATCCCGCTCCTGGACGCCGTGCCCGTCCTGCGCCGGCCCCTCGCGGACGCGAGCCCGACCGCGCTGTTCTGGCAGCGCGCCCTGCACATCACCCTCCAGCTCCTCGCCGCCCGGCTGATCTACCCCGCCTACGCCGACGGCGCCGCAGGCGGCCGGGCGGTGTGGCGCGTCGGCCCGATCCCCCCGGCCGCCGAGCACGCCCTGACCGCCCTCGCCGCCGCCGCACCCCCCGACGCGCTCCCGTCCCCGCTGCCGGCCCGCCAGGCCCTGACCGTGTGCGGCGACGCGCTCGCCGACGCACTGGTGCGCACCCCGGCCGCCGCCCTCTTCGGCCCCAGCCCCTGGACCGCCGCCGACACCTCCGCCGTGGACGCCGCGACCGAGCGCGCGGTACGCGGCTGGCTGGACGAGGTCGAGGACCAGGCGGACGGCGGCCCGCCTCCGCAGCTGATCCTGCACATCGCGGCCCCCAGCGACGAGCAGGCCGCCGCGGGCCGCCTCACCGCCGACCTGCACCTCGCCCCCGTCGAGGCGCCCGCCGGAGAGGGAACACCGGTACCGGCCGCTGAGGTCTGGTCCGGGACGGCCCCGCTGGCCGGCCAGCCGGCGGACGCGGTGCGGCCACGGGTACGGCGCGCGCTGCGCCGGGCCGCGCGCCGGTGCCCGGCCCTGGCCGGCCTCGCCCAGCAGGAGACCCCCCGCCGCAGCACGCTGCACGCCGGGGCCCTCGAAGCCCTCCTGGAGCAGGAGGACGAGCTCACGGAAGCCGGCGTGCGGGTGGTGTGGCCCGGACGACTGCGCACCGCGCTGCACAGCGCCACGGTCATCGGCACCCCACCCGCGCCGCAACCCGGCAGCCGGCCGGGCGCGGGGGCGGCGCCGCGGTTCAGCGTGAGCGCGCTGCTCGACTTCCGCTGGCAGATCGCCCTGGACGGCGTGGCGTTGAGCGAGGCGGAGATGGACACCCTCGCCGAGGCCGCCCGGCCCCTGGTGCGCATCCGCGGCCAGTGGCTGCTGGCCGACCCCGTGCTGCGCCGCCGGGCCCGCCACCGCCTGCTGGGCCAACTGCCCGGCACACAGGCCCTGACCGCGGCGCTGACCGGGACCGTCACCGTCGACGACACCCCCGTCCCCTGCCGTCCCGTCGGCCAGCTCGCCGACATGATCGGCGTCCTGACCAGCGGCGAACACCATCACCAACCGGTAGCCGCCCCGACCGGGCTGCGCGCGACGCTGCGCGACTACCAGCAGCGGGCCCTGACCTGGCTCGCCCACACTGCCGGCCTGGGGTTCGGCGCGGTCCTCGCCGACGACATGGGCCTGGGCAAGACCCTCACCGCGCTCGCGTTCACCCTCCATCACCAGCAGCACCACCCCGGCCCGGTCCTGGTGCTCTGCCCCGCCTCCCTGGTGGCCAACTGGCAGCGGGAAGCGGCCCGGTTCACCCCCGGTCTGCGGGTCATCGCCTACCACGGCCCCCAGCGCACCCTCAACGACGTCACCGACACCACGGTGGTCGTCACCACGTACGGCATCCTCCGGCAGGACCTGGCCCGCCTGTCCGCCCGCCCCTGGCCGCTCGTCATCGCCGACGAAGCCCAGCATGCGAACAACCCCGCCTCCGCCACCGCCCGGCACCTGCGCGCCCTGCCCGCCGCCACCCGCCTGGCCCTGACCGGCACGCCGACCGAGAACAACCTCTCCGAACTGTGGGCGCTGCTGGACTGGACCAACCCGTCCCTGTTCGGGACGCTGACGGCGTTCAGGGCGCGGTGGGCGACCGCGGCCGAGAAGGACCCGCACGGCCCCCAGGCCGCCGAACTCGCCCGCGTCATCGCCCCGTTCCTCCTGCAACGCCGCAAAACCGACCCCGGAATCGCCCCGGAACTCCCCGCCAAGACCGACCAGTCGCACCCCGTCCAGCTCACCACGGAGCAGGCCGGCCTCTACGAGGCCCTCGTACGCGAAACCCTCCAGCAGATCCGGGCCAGCCGCGGCATCACCCGCAGCGGCCTCGTCTTCAAGCTGCTGACCGCCCTGAAACAGATCACCAACCACCCCGCCCACTACCTGCGCGAACAGCCCCCCGCCTTCGCGGACGCGGAGCAGTTCACTGCCCGCTCCGCCAAAACCGCCGCCCTGATGGACCTGCTGGCCACCCTCCGCACGCGCGAGGAGGCCTCACTCCTGTTCACCGGCTACGTGGCCATGGGCCGGCTGCTCCACCAGCACCTCACCCACCTCGGCTACGACCCGCTCTTCCTCCACGGCGCGACGCCCCTGCCCGAACGCCAGCGCATGGTCGACGCGTTCCAGGCCGGCCGGCACCCGGTGATGATCCTCTCCCGCAAAGCCGCCGGCACCGGCCTGAACCTCACTCACGCAGGCCACGTCGTGCACTTCGACCGCTGGTGGAATGCCGCGGTCGAAGACCAGGCGACCGACCGCGCCCACCGCCTCGGCCAGCAGAAAACCGTCACCGTGCACCGCCTGATCACCGAACACACCATCGAAGACCGCATCGACGAACTCGTCGCCCACAAAAGCGCCCTGGCCTCCGCCATCCGCACCGGCGGCGACCGGGCCCTCGCCCAGCTCACCGACCGCGAACTCGCCGACCTCGTCACCCTGAAAGCCCACCGATGAGCCCCCACCCCGCCGGCGCGTGGACCCGCGTCCTGACCGCCGCCGCCGACACCGCGACCCTGCAGGCCGCCCGGCATCTGCTCACCGCCCACGACGCCCCGCTCAACATCAACCAGGGCTTCGCCACCAGCAAATTCCCCCTGCTCCACGGCCGCGTCGCCCGCCCCCGCCTCCACATCACCCCCCTGCCCGACCAGCAATGGGACCGCATCGAAGCCGCCCTCCTCTCCAACCCCGGCCAGCTCACCGACCCCGCCGGCACCCCCCTGACCCCCGCACCGCACGAGATCACCCACACCTGCCCCTGCACCCCCGGCACCACCACCCCGTGCGCCCACTCCACCGCCCTCGCACTCCTGCTCACCGAGCGCCTGCACACCGCCCCCGACCTGCTGTGCACCCTCCGCGGACGCCCCTACCCACAGCTCAAGAAACGCCTGCGCACACAAGAGACCACCCCAGCCCCGGAAACAGCCGACCCCCCACCCGCACCCCCCACCCCCACGGGCACCGCCCCGCCGATCCCCGAGCCGGCCGACCTCGACCTCACGAACGCACGCCCGGCGCTCACCGGCGCGCCCCCGCCGCCCGCACCCTTGCCCGACCTGCCCGCCCTCACCGCACTGGCCGCGGACGCCGCCCACCGCGCCGCAGCCCTCCTGCACGGCCACGACACACCCCCGAGCCCCGACACCGACAGCGACCTCGCGCGCTTCACCGCCCTGAAACACGGCATCCCCTACCGCCAGGCCGCCATGGACCACCTCGGCCTCGGCACCGTCGCCATGGGCCACCTCACGCTCGCCCACACCCACGGCGGCCCCGCCGGCGCCGCCGCCTACCTCCACCCACACGCCGTCGACCACGAAATCCTCGCCCGCGCCCAGGCCGACATCCAGCCCCTGCGCCCCGCCCCCCACGCCACCGTCGAATGCGAGGACAACCGCCTCACCGACCCGGCCGCCGGCATCCAACTGCGGTACGGACCCGACGGACGCTGGTACCCCTACCGCGCCCCGTACGGCACCTGGCACCCGGTCCCCGGACCCTCCACCGACCCCGCCCAGGCCTACCGCGCCGCCCGCAAAGCCGCCCGACCCCGCTAGCCTTCCCGCCGCCCCTACGAGGCCCGGTGTGCTGGCTCCGGTTAGACGGGGCGGCACCGGTGACGAGCCACCTCGCTATCGCACGGAAGTTCGATTTATTATCGAGGTATGCACAGCGAATGGCGCGAGCGAGCAGGACCTTGGGCGCGGGCCACATTGCCCGACGGCCAGCAGCTCGACGTGATCGTCACCTCCAGGGAGCGCACCCAGGATGGCCGCTGGTGGTTCCACGCCGAAGCTATCCTGCCGAGCCGCCAGGAACGCCCCAACGGCCATTTTGAGGCGACGGCCGAACCCGTAGCGTTCACCGTGGCCGCCGCCGATATCACTCCGATCCCCGGGGAAGACTACTCGGCGCTCCCCACCACCGGCGCGGTCGCCGGCCGCCAGTGGGTGCTCCAAAAGCTCCACGTCTACATGAACGGCGGCGCTTCCCGCCGCCTCCACCGAGCCGACTGCTGGCAGGCCCACGGAAGCACGCTGGAGCGCATCACCACCGAGGAAGCCGCCCGCCTGCTGCACACGGCCGAAGCCGATCTGTGCGACGTGTGCCGCCCCGACCGAGCGCTGCGCCGGCCGTTATCCCGAACCACGCGGCGGGCGCGGCCAGCTGCCGTGAGGGTCTCCCAGGTCGGCACTGGCGAACACGTCCCGCCGCGGGGTGAGCGCGGGACTGGCGGAACTGGCGACCGTCTCAAAAGGGGTACGAGTGCGCCGCCTCTCCTTGAAGGAGCCTGACAGTTAGATGGCCGTCAGGGGCTTGCGACAGGGCGCGACAGTGCACACTGATCGAATTTCATGCCGCCGCACTCCAGGTGGCCAGCGGATATCATACCGGGCCGCGCTGGCGTTGGCCGCGGTCAGATGCTCGGTGGCGGCCTTCTTCCAGGTGTTCTTGCCGATGAGCCCGTCCGCGTTCAGCCCGTGATCGGCTTGCCACTTCTTGGATGCCGCCGTGGTCTTGGGCCCGAACTCACAGTCGATCTCCGCTGCGGGGAGATCCCCCTCGGACCACAGGATCTGCTGCCACAACGCCGTCACGTTTCCCTTGGCGTGGTGACTGGCGGACACGATCTCCTCGTTCCACCAGTCGTCCAGAAGTGAGCCCTCGCCGGAGAAGGCCGCCCCACGCGCGAATGCCGGCGAGGCGGCCATCACCGCAACTGCCGCGCCGGCGCCGAGGATACCGAGCAAATATCTACTGATTCCTCCCGATGCTTTTGATTATATCCATGTCATCCACGTGGCGGCAGGTAGCGGTATCGGCCTGGGCCAACTACTGAAAGGCGAAGTTCAGACATCCGAGAGTTCTCGGAAGGAGGAGGTCATGAGATATGACTAGTTCGCAGTGCACGGCGGATCGAGTGCGGGGGAGTGCGATTGTGCCGACAACAGCTGGGCGCCAGCCGAGTTGCGCCTGTGGCAGTTCGACGCCGCACCGCTGGACGGTAGGAAGCAGGGCCGCATACCGTGCGTATGGGGTGCATCGGCGACCGGCCTCTGTGGTGGTAGGCGGGGCCGGGGCCGGGTGCAGCTGCGGGATGCGCGGAACACCCTCGCGTCGGCGGGGAGGACGACGGCTCTGGCGGCCCACGCGCGCCCACCTGCGGAACACCCTCGCGTCGGCGGGGAGGACGACGACGTCCATGTGCTCCCACTCCGCCTGAGTGGAACACCCTCGCGTCGGCGGGGAGGACCCTTCCTGACCTGCCACTTAAGAAGTGCTTTGCACTTTCTTGACTGTTGCCGATGGTGGGTTGCGGGCAAGCATGCGAACACGGTACACACCCGCACGGAGGCGTCGTCGGTGGTATCCGCTCGGGCTCATCCCAGTTGTTTCGGGTGGAAAGACGGCATGGCGTTGCTTCTCCTCGACGACCTGTCGAAGGATCGCTTCCTCACGCTTCTCCCGCCTTGACTGTCGTCGCAGGGATCTGAGCACGAGTTCAGTTCCATGGTCAGAAGTTGCACCGTTCTTCCCCCAACTCCGTCGCCGATGCGCGTGTTGGTGTTCGTTTGCCGCGGGTGGTCTGGAGTGCCGGACGGCGGGTCTTCGGTTGGTGCAGGATGTGGGGCTCGGGCGCGTGGGGGTTCCGGTGTCGGGCGTTGGGAGAGGATCGGTCCGCTGAGCAAGCTGCCTACGGTGCGCGGTCCGGGTCCAGTCCGCCTCTCCTGGTCGCGGCGGATGCGGGACGCGGGTGCTCCGTTGTGTATCCGTCCGTTCCGGCTGCATTTCACGGCGCGGCTGCTGTCGTGGTCGGGGTCGGCGGTGGCGCCGATCGGGCTGGCGTTCGCGGTGCTGGATATCGGTGGTGGTGCCGGTGGGCTGGGGCTGGTGCTCGCCGCCGGGACGGTGCCGCAGGTCCTTCTCCTGCTGCTGGGTGGCGTGGTGGCCGATCGCTGGTCGCGGGCCCGGGTGATGGTGTGGTCCAACGTGGTGTGCGCGGTCGCCGAGGCAGTGGCCGTGCTGTTGCTGTGGTTCGGTTCGGCGCAGGTGTGGCATCTGGTGGTGATGTCGGCGGTGTGCGGGGCGGCGTCGGCGTTCTTCGCTCCGGCGGCCGGCGGGGTCGTGGTGGAGGTCGTTCCGTCTGTGTTACGGCATGCCGCGAACGCTCTGTTGAAGATCGGGCAGAACGTGGTGAAGGTCGGCGGTCCGGCGCTGGGCGGCGGGCTGGTGGCCGTGGTGGGGCCGGGGTGGGCGATCGGCTGGGATGCGCTGACGTTCGCGGCGGCGGCGCTGCTGTGCGCGCGCATCGATCTGGGAGCCGGCCGGGTGAGCGTGCGGTCGGGGTTCGTCGCGGATCTGCGGGAGGGCTGGCGGGATTTCTGGGCGCGGCGCTGGCTGTGGGTGATGGTGCTCCAGGGTGCCTGCGTCGTACCGGTGTGGCTGGTGGGGTATCAGTTGCTCGGGCCGGTGTTCGGGCTGCGGTTCCTGGGCGGCGCGGGGGCGTGGGGTGTGGTCGTCGCCGGGTTTACGGCCGGGCTGGTGGGCGGGTCGACGGTTGCCCTGTTGTGGAAGCCGAGGCGGGTCGGCTGGGTGGTGTGTGCGGGGCTGGGTTCGCTGGCGTTCCCGCTGGGCGCGATGGCGTTGGTGGTCCCGGTTTCGCTGCTTGCGGCATCCGCTGTTGTGGCGGGTGGGGGGCTGGCGGTCAGCATGACCACCTGGTCCAGCCTGGTGCAGGAGCGCATTCCGGTGGACCGGATGAGCCGGACGATGTCGTACGCGACTCTGGGGCAGATCCTCCCGGTCCCGGTGGCCTATCTCCTCGCGGGACCGCTCTTCCACGCGTTCGGGGTGCGGGCGACGCTCGCGGCCGGGGCCGTCGTGATCGTCGCCATGGCCGCTGCCCCGCTGCTGCTTGGTCAGGTACGGGCCCTGTCCCTCCCCGACGGCAGGGCGGTGGGGGCCGGTGTCCTCGCGTCAGCGGAACGGGCGCCCAGGTAGAAGGCTCGCGCGACCTCGACGGCACCGCGGAAGTCACGAAACGCACGGTCGCGGGCTGCCGCGTCGCGTACCGCTCGATCAGAGTCGAGGGGCAGGCCCCAGCGGTCGAGGAGGTGCCGGCCGATCCGGTCGGCGCGCAGGTGCCCGACGGTGTGCTGCGGGTCGTCGGCTTCGGCTGCCGCGTTGCATCCGAAGGCGATGGCCACGGCGTCGGGAGTGGCGAGCGCGGCGTTGAGCAGGGCCCCGGCTTCGGCCCGGGTGGCGGGCCAGACGTCCCAGGCTCCGTCCAGACGCGCGGAGCGCACCATGATCCGCAGCAACCGTTCCGGGCCGGGCAGGGAACGGACTTCCTTCGTGGTGAGCCAGAACGCGAGCTGCTGCGCGCCCAAGGCTGCGGCCTCCAGACCGTGCCGCGCGGCCGTGCGCAGAGCCCGTTGCTCCAGGTCGGGCGCGTCCGGGGTGGAGTGTTCGGCGATGGCGGCCAGGACGCGCCGTCGCCACCGGGCGGGGAAGCCGGGGTCGTAGAGCTGCTGGTGCTGAAGGAGGGCGAGGAAGGGAATCCGGTCGGCCGCGGTGTCGGGGTGGAAGGCCGCGGTCCAGTAGCGGACGAAGCTCGTGCGCCATCCTTCGTCGCGCCACGCCGCGGTATCGGGCAGCGGCGGGGTGGCGGCTGCGAGGCGGCGCAGGGCGAGTTCGGCGTCCTCGCCTTTCAGGTCGTACGGGTGGCGCCGCCGCCAGGCGTTCACCGCTTCGAAGGCGCCGGAGACATGGGCGGTACGGGCAGCGCGGGCCAGGGCGGCCCAAGTCCGGCGGGTGTAGGGCAGTTGACGGCCAGCGCCTGAAGGTCCCGTGCCTGAGCGTCGGTGATCCGGTCGGAGGCCGCGGCCCGCCGTATGGCGGTGCGCAGATTGACCAGGGCTTCGGTGAGGGCCCGGCCGTCCGGGGTGTGCAGGACGGCGACCTCGTCGTCCGCCTCCAAGGCTCCGGTGCGGAAGTCCTCGTAGATCCGGCCGATGCCGATCATGCCGTAGGGGGCGAGTTCGGCCGCCCGCAGCGCGCCCATGCTGGCGGTGCCGAGGACACGGACGCCGCTGTCCAGCAGGACGAGGATCTCCTTGTGCCGTACGGGGGCGCACTGGTGCCACAGCCCGTCGATGATCACGACGGTGTCGCCGGGCCCGGCGGCCAGCTGGAGGAGGTCGCCGTGGCGGACCGGCGGATGGCAGACGGCGCCGGGCAGCAGGGAGGTTGTCCGGATGCGCCCCCTCCGCAGAGTCGTACGCGGTGGTGCACGCCCGTCGTCGGGCCGGTCTGGCGTCCGCTCCTGACCTGATACGACAGCTTTGACTCTCTCGGACAGGAGTTCACGAATGGGGTGACCTGCCCTGATACGCATGCATCGAAGATCGTTTCCCATAGCTCTGGCGATCGCTCCCGTGGTCTACCGCTGGGCTCGGTGGCCTCCGGCCCAGGCGGCGAGCTCGGTACGAGCATCATCGAAGACGTCCAGGCTGGTGAACAGGTACACGTGCTCGTTGGCCGGCTTCCCGTACTTCAGTCGCGTCGCCACCACACGGCTCAGATCGTCTGGCGGGTGCAGGGGGCGAGGTGGCTGAACACGGCGGCTTTGAGCCGGGGGCCTCATCGTGGTGGTGGGCTCGGTAGCGAATGCGATGCCGGGGTGGGGTGTCCGGTCAGGGCAGCATTTTTGAACTTGGTGTACAGGCCCGGCTGAATCTCGTCGAAACGATCACGTAGTACGCGCTGCGACTGAACGGTTCGGACTGAAGGGGAGAGACTTCAGTGTCCTGATGGGCTTGGGCAGACTGGCGCGGATGTCTGGCCGCGCAGGTAGGTGGAACGCTCCTCAGGGGTGAAGTCGCGGTCAACGGCTCGGCAGATGCGTTTGATGGATTCGGTGACGTCAGGAAGAACTGGGGCCCACAGGCGCGCCGTGCCGTCGGCACTGCCGGTGGCGAGGGTTTTACCGTCAGAACTGAATGCCACCAAGTACACCGAGATGCCGTCGTGGTGGAGTTCGGCGCGTGGTTTGGATGTTCCGCTAGCAGTCGCATCCCACAGGCGCGCCGTGCCGTCGGCACTGCCGGCGGCGAGGGTTTTGCCGTCGGGACTGAACGCCACCGAATTCACCAGGCCGTTGTCGGGGAGTTGGACGCGTGGTTTGGATGCTCCGCTAGCAGTCGCATCCCACAGGCGCACCGTGCCGTCGGCACTGCCGGCGGCGAGGGTTTTGCCGTCGGGACTGAACGCCACCGAATTCAACAGGCCGCTGTCGGAGAGTTTGGTCCGTGGTTCGGATGTTCCGTTAGCCGTCATATTCCACAGGCGCACCGTACCGTCGGCACTGCCGGCGGCGAGGGTTTTACTGTCGGGACTGAACGCCACCGAATACACCCAATCGCTGCTGCCGGTGATCTTGACTCGTGATGTGGAGGCCCCGTTGGCAGTCGTATCCCACAGGCGCACCGTGCCGTCTTCGCTGCCGGCGGCGAGGGTTTTACCGTCAGGGCTGAACGCCACCGGGCCCCCCGCATTTTCGCGGTCGAAGGAGGAGGGTAATAGGATGCGCGGTTTGGATGTTTCGCTAGCAGTCGTATCCCACAGGCGCACCGTGCCGTCGGCACGGCTCATGGCGAAATTTTTAACGTCAGGGCTGAACGCCATCGAGTACACCCGATCCTCGTAGACTCCGTATTTGTAGTTGTCGGGGAGTTTGGTCCGTGGTTTGGATGTTCCGTTAGCCGTCGTATCCCATAGGCGTGCCGTACCGTCTTCAGCGCCGGTGGCGAGGACATTGCCGTCAGGGCTGAACACCACCGAGAGCACACCGTGGCCGTTGTGACGGAAATTGGCGCGAGGTTTGAATACTCCCTTATCAGTTGCATCCCACAGGCGCGCCACGCCGTCGTTGCTGCCGGTGGCGAGGGATTTGCCATCATGACTGAACGCCACCGAGTTCACCGCTTCGTTGTCGTGGTGGAGTTCGGCGCGTGGTTTGGACGTTCCGTTGGTAGTCGCATCCCACAGGCGCACCGTGCCGTCGGCACTGCCGGCGGCGAGGGTTTTGCTGTCAGGACTGAACGCCACCGAATACACCCAGCCCGTGTCGGAAAGTGCGGCGCGTGGTTTGGATGCTCCGCTAGCAGTCGCATCCCACAGGCGCACCGTGCCGTCGTAGCTGCCGGTGGCGAGGGTTTTGCTGTCAGGACTGAACGCCACCGAGTTCACCCTTTCGTTGTCGTGGTGGAGTTCAGCGCGTGGTTTGGATGCTCCGCTAGCAGTCGCATCCCACAGGCGCACCGTGCCGTCGTAACTGCCGGTGGCGAGGGTTTTGCTGTCAGGACTGAACGCCACCGAGTTCACCGCTCCGTTGTGGTGGAGTTCAGCGCGTGGTTTGGATGCTCCGCTAGCAGTCGTGTCCCACAGGCGCGCCACGCCGTCGTTGCTGCCGGTGGCGAGGGTTTTGCCGTCGGGGCTGAACGCCACCGAGAACACCGTGCTGCCGTTGCCGGCGAAGCGGTTGCGGAGAGGGGCGAGTGCGGCGGCCGCGTAGAGGCTGCTCGTTGCTTCGCTGGTGGGGCTGATGCGGTGGGCCTGGACGGCCAGGAGTGAGGCCAGGTCAGGGTTGGTGCCGATGAGGACGGTGGACTGGGCGGCCAGCTGGCGGGACTGTGCCTCGCGCTGAGCGGCGACTGCCTCTTGGCGTTGCCAGAAGGCGATTCCCGCGGCGATGAGGGCGAGGACGAGCAGTCCGGCCAGGGCGGTGTTGATGCGTCGGGTCCG
>NZ_JBHVHQ010000209.1:0-11286 GCF_042800135.1 Streptomyces sp. NPDC057654
GCTCTGATGAGCCCGCCCGGCGATTGGTGTTTGTGGAGGGCGAGTGTGTGCCCTGTTCATGCCGGTCCGGGCTTGAGGACACCGTGCGGCGGATTTCGGCTGTTGCGCCTCGCCCTGGCGGGTGAGGGCGCGCCTTATTAAGCCCGTCCGGCGATTGAGGACATCCCGCGCGACGGCGCGGGCGAGGGGGTGCCCTTTGAGCCTGTCCGGCGATTGAGGACACCACCGCATGGCGGCTCGGGGGCACGGCCCCTCAAGCCCGTCCGGCGTTTGAGGACGCCCGTACGGCGAGTACGACGCATAGCGCGGCCAGCGGCAATTCTACGAGCAAGGCCATGGCCAGGGCGATGGTGAAGGCAGGGCCCACGGCGGCCGTCATGACGTCGAACCAGGCATCGGCCACCAGCAGCATCGCCGTGGCACCGGCAGCCGCCCCCCGGTGACGGTCCCGCCGTACGGTCAGGACGCCCGTACCGATGAGGGACAGGGCTTCCAGCGCGTCGAGGCCCACCCACACCGCCGGCCGGTGGGCGGCGGTGGCGAGGACGCAGAGCCAGGGGAGCAGGGCGAGGCCGCAGGCCACGAGGGCGTAGCCGAGGCGACGGGGACGACGGTCCGGCACCGTGGGGAACGTTGGCACGGCGCTTCGCAGCTCGATGACGTTCATGGGGACGGACTCCTCGTCGGCCGGTCGCTTCTGCACGGTGACCAGCCTCCGCCGCCGACGCGCCGCAGTCAGTAATGTGGATGTCCGTTCAGGGGTGGTACCAGCTATACCCCCGAAGCGGGCAACAGCGGCATGGTTCGGCCCCGACCGGCGCGCATACCGTTCTTCCATGCGTATCCCCACCGTCTGGCGACGGCACTTCGACGGTACCGGCGACGCCTCCGCGTTCGCCGTCGCGGGCATCCTGAACCAGTACGTGTTCGTGCTCGTCATGGCCGTGCCGTGGATCGTCTACGTGCCGTCCTCGATGATGGACATCCTCATGGCGATCGCCCTCCCGCTGCCCTTCGTCGCGGTCGCGTCGCCCGTGCTCACCGCCGGTCAGCGCCGCCGCTTCCGGCGCATGCGCGGCGTGATCATCCCGCGGCCGCCCGCCCGCGAGCGGACCCCGGAAGGCGACGGGCGCGGAACGTGGTGGCGGAACGTGCTCAGGTGGCTGCGGTCCCGTGCTACCGCCCGGGAACTCCTCTACCACCTGCTCCTGGGCCCCGCCGTCGCCTTCGCCGGGCTGCTCACCCTCCTCACGGGCCTCGCCTCGGCAGCGGCGGCCACGATCTACGTGTGGATCTGGGCGCTGCCTCTGCACTGGCGGCTCAGCTGGCAGGGCTACTCGACGGACGCCGCGTACATCACCGCCGCCGGCGTCGCCGCCCTCCTCGGCACGGCCTGGCTGACCGGCGCGCTCGCCCGCCTCGACACCCGCAACGCGATCGCCCTGCTCGGCCCCAGCCGGGAGGAGAAGCTCGCCCGCCGCGTCGAGGACCTCACCGAGAGCCGCGCGGGCGTCGTGGACGCGGCGGACGAGGAGCGGCGGCGCATCGAGCGCGACCTGCACGACGGCGCGCAGCAGCGCCTCGTGTCCATGGCCGTCAATCTCGGCCTGGCCAGGGCCACGCTCGGCGACCAACTCTCCGACCAGGCGCGGGCGGTGATCGACGAGGCGCACCGGGAGGCCAAGGAGGCGATCGCCGAGCTGAGCAACCTCGTACGGGGGCTGCACCCGGCCGTCCTGGAGGACCGGGGTCTGGACGCCGCGCTGTCCGGCATCGCGGCGCGCGCCCCGCTGCCCGTACGGCTGTCGGTGGACCTGCCCGCGCGGCCCTCCGCCACGATCGAGGCCGTCGCCTACTTCGTGGTCTCCGAGGCCCTCGCCAACGTGGTCAAGCACGCGCAGGCGGCGGAGGCGGCGGTCACCGTCGAACGGTTCGGTGGGACACTGCTGGTGGTCATCGCCGACGACGGCGTGGGGGGCGCGGACCCGGCCGCGGGCACGGGGCTCGCCGGGCTGGCCAAGCGCGTCGCGTCGGTCGACGGGACCTTCTCTGTCAGCAGCCCCCCTGCGGGCCCGACCATCGTCACCGTGGAGCTGCCGTGCGCGCTGTGATCGCCGAGGATTCCGTTCTGCTCAGGATCGGTCTGGTGAAGGTCCTGGAAGCGGCCGGATTCGAGGTGGTCGCGGAGGTGGGCGACGCCGAGGCGCTGCTGGCGGCGGTGGAGGAGCACCGGCCGGACATCGCCGTCGTCGACGTCCGCATGCCGCCGGGCTTCACCGACGAAGGCGTACGGGCCGCGCTCGTCATCCGGCGGCAGTGGCCGGGCGTGGCGGTGCTGCTGCTCTCGCAGTACGTGGAGGAGCGGTATGCGGCCGATCTGCTCTCCGCCAACACCAACGGCGTCGGCTACCTCCTCAAGCAACGGGTCGCCGACGTAGAGGAGTTCATCGACGCGCTCCGCCGCGTCGCGGACGGCGGCACGGCCCTCGACCCGCAGGTCGTCTCGCAGTTGCTCGTACGCCGCCACAGCGACCCCCTGGACCGGCTCACCCCGCGCGAGCGCGAGGTCCTGGAACTGATGGCCGGCGGCCGCTCCAACGCCGGGATCGCCGAGCAGTTGGTGGTGAGCGAGAGCGCGGTCGCCAAGCACATCAACAGCATCCTCGCCAAGCTCGACCTCCCCAAGGCGGACGCCGACCACCGCCGCGTGCTCGCGGTGCTGCGGTTCCTGGGCGTGGCCTGACCGAGCCCGAGGACCTACGCGCCCGTCACCGCACCGTTTTCGGCAGCCGCAAGCTCAGGGCCACCGTCACCGCCACCGCCACGAGCTGCGCCGCCAGCGTCACCGTCAGGGCGTCGCGCATGCCCATGGACGGGGCCAGGGACAGGAAGAGCGTGCCGAGGGTGGCCACGCCCAGGGCCATGAAGGACTGCTGCGTGGTGACGAGGACGCCGCCGCCCACACCGGCCTGGGCGACCGGGACCTCGCTCAGGATGATGCGTATGGTCAGCGGGAGCAGCAGGCCCTGTCCCAGGCCGAGGACGGCCAGCGCCGGGGCGGGGCCGATCGCGCCGAGGCCGTCCCAGCCCCAGTAGAAGGTCGCCAGGAGCGCGATCAGGCCCGTCGCCTGGATCAGGGCGCCCACCGTCACCGCGCGCGGGCCGAGGCGGCCCACCAGGCGCGGGCCGACCAGCGTGCCGATGAAGAACGTCACGCACAGCGGCAGCAGGGCCAGCCCCGCCGCGAGCGGTCCGAGCCGCAGCCCGTCCTGAAGTGCCACCGCGACGACGAACATGAAGCCGCCCCAGCCGAGCGAGAACGGCACCAGCATCGCGAGCCCGCTGCGCATCGACTGGATGCGCAGCAGCGACGGCGGCACCAGCGGTGTGCGGCCCGCGCGCTCCGCACGGCGCTCGACGATCACGAACGCCGTCGCCGCGAACGGGAAGACCGCCAGCAGCGCCCATGACCACACCGGCCACCCCGCCGCCCGGCCCTCCGTCAGCGGCAGCAGCAGCGAGACCAGCGTGATCGACAGCAGCGCCGTGCCGGGCCCGTCCACACGAGTCGGGTGCGCGGAGCGCGTCTCGGGGACCGTACGCACCGCGAGCAGCAGGGCGACGACCGCGACCGGCGCGTTGACCAGGAATATCGAGCGCCAGCCGGTCCCGAGGAGGTCGATGGAGACGAGCACGCCGCCGAGCACCTGGCCGACCGCGCTGGCCACGCCCGCCGTGCCGCTGTACATGCTCAGCGCCTTGCCGCGGCGCTGCCCGCTCGTGGTGGCCTGGATGGTCGCCAGGACCTGCGGCAGCATCAGCGCGGAGGCCGCGCCCTGCGCCACCCGGGCGGCCACCAGCGTCCAGGCGTCGGGCGCGAGCCCGCACGCCACCGAGGTCACGCCGAACGCCACCGTGCCCCACAGGAACAGCCGCCGCCTGCCGATCATGTCGCCGAGCCGCCCGCCGAGGACCAGCAGCACCGCGTACGCGACGCCGTACCCGCCGACGACCATCTCCAGCATCGCGGGGCCCGCGTGCAGATCGCGGTCGATCGTCGGCAGCGCCACATTGACGATGAAGAAGTCGATCATCGGCAGCGCCGCGCCGATCAGAATGGTGATCAGACCCAGCGGGGTCAGCGCGGGGGAGGAGGCGGCAGGAGAAGCGAGAGGGGCAGCCGAAGCGGAAGAAGTGGAAGGAGCGGATGCGCGGGGCTTTCCCCACGAGGTCGTGGTGGTCACAGAACGAGCTTCCTCGACCCCTCAACCAGGTACCAGTGTCTGCTTATGCTGGTACTGGCAGTACCTGGCAACCCCCTGAGCCCTCCGGCATCCTTGTCTCCATGACCACCATGGCGCAAGAATCCGGTCGCCTGGCGCAGGCCCCGGCACGCAGCACCGCGACCGGGCCCGAAGTCCGCCGCGACACCGGCGCCGAGGTCCGCCGCAGCGAGCTCGCCGCCTTCCTCCGCAGCCGCCGCGAGCGAATAACCCCCGAGCAGGCGGGCCTCGCCCGCGGCCGGCGCCGCCGCACCCCCGGCCTGCGCCGGGAGGAGGTCGCGCACCTCGCCGCCGTAGGCGTCACCTGGTACACGTGGCTTGAGCAGGCGAGGGACATAAGGGTCTCGGCGCAGGTGCTGGACTCACTGGCCCGCGCCCTGATGCTCGACCACAGCGAGCGCTTCCATCTCTTCGCCCTCGCCGGGACCGCCGACCCGCACCCGAACTCCGAGTGCACGGGCGTCTCCGAGTCGCTCCGCGCGATGCTCCGGCAGCTGGAGCCCTTCCCGGCCTGCGTGCAGAACAGCCGGTACGACATCCTCGCCCACAACCGCACGTACGGGCAGCTGATGTGCGACCTCGACGCGCTCCCGCAGGAGGACCGCAACTGCATGCTGCTGGCCTTCACCAACGCGGCCTGGTCGCAGAGCCTGGTCAACCGGGACGAGGTGGTCCGCTCGATGGCCGCCAAGTTCCGCGCCTCCATGGCCGAGCACCTCGCCGAGCCGGCCTGGAAGGCGATGCTCAAGCGGTTGCAGGACGAGTCGCCGGAGTTCCGTGAGCTCTGGGCGCGGCACGAGGTCGTACGGGCCACCACGCGCACCTGGATCTTCCGGCAGTCGCGGGTCGGGCTGCTGCGGATGCAGTACACCGCGCTGTGGACCGGCCCCAGTTCCGGCCCCCGGCTGCTGACCTACACCCCCGTGGACGAGGAGACCCGCGAGCGGCTGCACCGGCTTCACGAACTGGTGCTGGCGGGCCCGTCGTCGCGCTCGGCGGGGGAGGCCGGGGAGGTCTGAGGCCGCGGCGGGTCCTCGAAGAGGTCGGCCGCGTGGCGCGCCGTCCCCTTCGCCCAGCGCCCGGTGGTCAGCGCGCCCAGCAGCAGTACGGCCGTGCCGCAGCCGGTGATGATCCACCAGGCCGGGCGGCTCGCGTCCGTGAAGCCGCCCAGGCTGTAGTGGCCGCCGCCCACGCCCGACGCCAGCACCGCGCCGATCACCGCGACGCCCAGCGAGCCGCCGACCTGCCGGCTGGTGGAGGCGACGGCGGCGGCCACGCCCGCCTGGCTGCGCGGCATGCCGGACACCGCGGTGTTCGTGATCGGGGCGTTGACCAGCCCGAAGCCGATGCCGAACAGCACGTACCCGGTGAACAGCAGCGGCACGTGCGCCTCCCCCTCGAAGAGGGCGAACACCACCCCGCTGGCCGCCATCGCGGCCCCCGCGCACAGCAGGGACGGCCGCGGCCCGCGGCTGCCGACGAGCCGCCCCGACAGCGGCGCGAAGACCAGCGTCATGGCCGCCATCGGCAGCATCCACAGCCCGGCGTGCAGGGCCGAGAGCCCGCGCACGTTCTGGAGGTAGAGGGTGTTGAGGAAGAGGAAGCCGCTGAGCGAGGCGAAGGCGCAGACGGCGATGACCGTGGCGCCGCTGAACGGCGCGCTGCGGAAGAAGCGCAGATCGATCAGGGGCTGTACGCGCCGCCGCTCGTAGTACAGCAGCCCCGCGAGCGAGGCCGCGGCGACGGCCGCGCAGCCGATGATCAGCGGCGAGTCCCAGCCCGCGCCGGGGGCCTCGATGATCGCGTACGTGACGGCCCCGAGCACCCCGATGACCAGCAGCTGGCCCACGGGGTCGGGGCGGCGCGGCTCGGGGGCGCGGGACTCCGGCACGTACCGCATGGTCAGCACCAGCGCGGCCAGCCCGACCGGCAGATTGATCCAGAAGATCGACCGCCAGCCGACCGTCTGCACGAGCAGCCCGCCGACCACCGGCCCCGCGGCCATGCTGATGCCGACCACGCCGCCCCACACGCCGATCGCGCGGGCCCGCTCCCTCGGCTCGGTGAAGGTGTTGGTGATGATCGACATCGCCACGGGGTTGAGCATCGAGCCGCCGACGGCCTGGAGCATGCGGAACGCGACCAGCCAGGGCAGGCTCGGCGCCATGCTGCACAGCGCCGAGGAGACCGTGAAGATCACGAGACCGGCCTGGAAGACGCGGCGGCGGCCGATGCGGTCGGCGGTCGAGCCCGCGAGCATCAGCAGCGCGGCGAGGACAAGGGTGTAGGCGTCGATCGTCCACTGCATGCCGGAGACGCTGGCGCCCAGCTCCTTCTGCATGGAGGGCAGCGCGACGTTGAGCACGGTGTTGTCGAGACTGACGATCAGCAGGCTCATGCAGCAGATCGCCAGGACGAGCATCCGCCGACGGTGGTTCAGCTCGGACATATTCGAACGCTACAACGATCACCGATCCCCGGCTCCGGCGCGTCCCCTCCGAGGCTCCGCGGCCCCGGCGCGCCTTGTCGGATGACGGTGGGACGTGAGGCCCCGCCCAAGGTGCGGGACAATGGGAGGTCCGCCCAGTTCTCCCCGCGCAAGGAAGCCCCTCGATGACGCAGCTGAAGATCGGTCCCCACTCGGTGCAGCCGCCGGTGGTCCTCGCGCCGATGGCGGGGATCACCAACGCCCCCTTCCGCACGCTGTGCCGGGAGTTCTCGGGCGGCAAGGGGCTGTTCGTCAGCGAGATGATCACGACGCGGGCGCTGGTCGAGCGGGACGCCAAGACGATGCGGCTGATCCACTTCGACGGGACCGAGCGACCGCGCTCGATCCAGCTGTACGGGGTGGACCCGGCCACCGTCGGCAAGGCCGTACGGATGATCGTGGACGAGGACCTGGCCGACCACATCGACCTCAACTTCGGCTGCCCGGTCCCCAAGGTGACCCGCAAGGGCGGCGGCTCGGCCCTGCCGTACAAGCGCAATCTGCTGCGCTCGATCCTGCGCGAGGCCGTGACGGGCGCGGGCGGGCTGCCGGTCACGATGAAGATGCGCAAGGGCATCGACGACGACCACATCACCTACCTCGACGCCGGCCGCATCGCCGTGGACGAGGGCGTCACGGCCATCGCCCTGCACGGGCGCACGGCGGCCCAGCACTACGGCGGCACGGCGGACTGGGAGGCCATCGCGCGCCTCAAGGAGAGCGTTCCCGAGATCCCCGTGCTCGGAAATGGCGATATCTGGTCGGCGGACGACGCGCTGCGCATGGTCCGCGAGACCGGCTGCGACGGCGTCGTGGTCGGCCGCGGCTGCCTGGGCCGCCCCTGGCTCTTCGGCGACCTGGTGGCCGCCTTCGAGAGCGAGGGCACGGGCGACGGTACGAGTGGTGCGGACGGTACGGGCGTGACGTACGCGGCCCCCACGCTCGGCGAGGTCTCCCGCGTCATGCTGCGCCACGCGGAGCTGCTGGCCCGGTGGCTGGACAGCGAGGAGCGGGGCGTCATCGACTTCCGCAAGCATGTGGCCTGGTACACCAAGGGTTTCTCGGTGGGTTCCGAGATGCGCAAGCGGCTCGCCGTCACCTCGTCCCTGGACGAGCTGGGCGCTCTTATGAGCGAGCTGGATCTGGACCAGGCGTGGCCGGCGGGCGCGGACGGGCCGCGCGGGCGTACGTCCGGCCGCAACCGGGTGGTCCTGCCGGAGGGCTGGCTGGACGACCCGTACGACCGTGCCGAGGTGGGCGCGGAGGCGGAGTTGGACACGTCGGGCGGCTGACGTCCGTACGGACGGAGGCACGTCCGGATGGCGGAACGCGGGCGCGTGCGACGGCGTGATTCTCGCCACCTCTGATAGAGGTTACGCTCAGATGAGCGAAATTGGCCGGAGTGCACTTCCCAAAGGGTGGCACTGGGTGCCACCTCTATTGGGTTCGGGCGATCAAGAAAACGGTCACCGAGCGTCAGTGAGATCGAGAGGCGAGTGGCTGGGCGGAGTCTTCCGTTCGACAAGTGAAGGCGCTGGAGTCAGGTGTCGTCGTCACACGATCTTTCGATCTCGCGGCAGCAGAGTGGTTACGCCCGTACGTCGGCCAAGTGGACGTACCCAGACGCCTTCGATCTGGGTATGTTCCTCGCCGTCAGGGCAGCCGTCCGCGAGGAGACAGTCCCGTGCCGGAACAAGAAGATCGCCAGAAGTTCGTTTACGACTTCACCGAGGGCAACAAGGACCTGAAGGATCTGCTCGGCGGGAAGGGGGCCAACCTCGCCGAAATGACCAACCTCGGTCTGCCCGTCCCTCCGGGCTTCACCATCACCACCGAGGCGTGCAAGGTCTATCTCGACAGCGGCAGTGAGCCCAAGGCGCTGTGCGCCGAGGTGAGTGCGCACCTCGACGCCCTGGAGCGGCGGATGGGCAAGCGGCTCGGCCAGGCCGACGACCCGCTGCTGGTCTCCGTGCGCTCCGGTGCCAAGTTCTCCATGCCCGGCATGATGGACACCGTCCTGAACATCGGGCTCTCCGACGAGTCCGTGGCCGGGCTCGCGGCGCAGGCGGGCGACGAGCGGTTCGCCTGGGACTCGTACCGCCGCCTCATCCAGATGTTCGGCAAGACCGTGCTCGACGTCGACGGGGACCTCTTCGAGAGCGCGCTGGAGGACGCCAAGCACGCCAAGGGCGCCGCCACGGACGTCGACCTCGACGCGGCGGACCTCGAACAGCTCGTCGCGCGGTTCAAGGAGATCGTCGCCAAGGAGACCGGCCGCGACTTCCCGCAGGAGCCCCGCGAGCAGATGGACCTCGCCGTACGGGCCGTCTTCGACTCCTGGAACACCGAGCGGGCCAAGCTCTACCGCCGCCAGGAGCGCATCCCCGGCGACCTCGGCACCGCCGTCAACATCTGCTCCATGGTCTTCGGCAACCTCGGCCCCGACTCGGGCACCGGCGTCGCCTTCACCCGCGACCCGGCCAGCGGCCAGCAGGGCGTCTACGGCGACTACCTCCAGAACGCGCAGGGCGAGGACGTCGTCGCGGGCATCCGCAACACCGTGCCGCTCGCCGAGCTGGAGGCCCTCGACAAGGCGTCGTACGACCAGCTGATGCAGATCATGGAGACCCTGGAGACGCACTACAAGGACCTGTGCGACATCGAGTTCACCATCGAGCGCGGCCGGCTGTGGATGCTCCAGACGCGGGTCGGCAAGCGCACCGCGGGCGCCGCCTTCCGGATCGCGACGCAACTCGTCGACCAGGGACTCATCGACGAGGCCGAGGCGCTCCAGCGGGTCAACGGCGCGCAGTTGGCGCAGCTGATGTTCCCGCGCTTCGACGAGGAGGGAACCGGCGGCGGGAAAGGGGCGAGGCTGCTGGGCCGGGGCATCGCCGCCTCGCCGGGCGCGGCCGTAGGAAAGGCCGTCTTCGACTCGTACACGGCCGTCAAGTGGTCCCGGTCCGGCGAGAAGGTCATCCTCATCCGCCGCGAGACCAACCCCGACGACCTCAACGGCATGATCGCCGCCGAGGCCATCCTGACCTCGCGCGGCGGCAAGACCTCGCACGCCGCCGTCGTCGCCCGCGGCATGGGCAAGACCTGCGTGTGCGGCGCCGAGGAGCTCGAAGTCGACACCAAGCGGCGGCGGATGACGACGCCCGGCGGCACCGTCATCGAGGAGGGCGACACCGTCTCCATCGACGGCTCCTCCGGCAAGGTCTACCTCGGCGAGGTCCCCGTCGTGCCGTCCCCGGTCGTCGAGTACTTCGAGGGCCGGATGCACGCGGGCGCGGACGACGCCGACGACCTGGTCAAGGCCGTTCACCGGATCATGGCGTACGCGGACCGGATGCGCCGGCTGCGGGTACGGGCCAACGCCGACAACGCCGAAGACGCCTCGCGCGCCCGGCGGTTCGGCGCCCAGGGCATCGGCCTGTGCCGCACCGAGCACATGTTCCTCGGCGAGCGCCGGGAACTGGTGGAGCACCTGATCCTCGCCGACACCGAGGCCGAGCGGGAGGAGGCACTGGGTGCCTTGCTGCCGCTCCAGAAGGCCGACTTCATCGAGCTGTTCGAGTCCATGGACGGGCTGCCGGTGACGGTGCGGCTGCTGGACCCGCCGCTGCACGAGTTCCTGCCCGACATCACCGAACTGTCGGTGCGGGTCGCGCTCGCCGAGTCCCGCAAGGACCACAACGAGAACGACCTGCGGCTCCTCCAGGCCGTGCACAAGCTGCACGAGCAGAACCCGATGCTGGGGCTGCGCGGCGTCCGCCTCGGGCTGGTCATCCCGGGCCTGTTCACCATGCAGGTACGGGCCATCGCCGAGGCCGCGGCGGCCCGCATCGAGGCCAAGGGCGACCCGCGCGCGGAGATCATGATCCCGCTGGTCGGCACCGTCCAGGAGCTGGAGATCGTCCGCGAGGACGCCGAACGGGTCCTCGCCGAGGTCCGGCAGGCCACCGGCGCGGACCTGAAGCTCGCGCTCGGCACCATGATCGAGCTGCCCCGCGCGGCCCTGACGGCCGGTCAGATCGCCGAGGCCGCCGAGTTCTTCTCCTTCGGCACCAACGACCTCACCCAGACCGTGTGGGGCTTCTCCCGCGACGACGTGGAGGCGAGCTTCTTCACGGCCTACCTGGAGAAGGGCATCTTCGGGGTCAGCCCGTTCGAGACCATCGACCAGGACGGCGTCGGGACGCTCGTACGCGACGCGGTGCAGGCCGGCCGCGCCACCCGGCCCGACCTCAAGCTCGGCGTCTGCGGCGAGCACGGCGGCGACCCGGACTCGGTGCACTTCTTCCACGAGGTGGGCCTGGACTACGTCTCCTGCTCGCCGTTCCGTATCCCGGTGGCGCGCCTGGAGGCGGGCCGGGCGGCGGCGAAGTCGAAGGGCAGCGACAGCAGGTAGCCCTACAGCGGATAGCGACGACATGTAGGCGATGAACGGCGCGCGGGAGCGCGCGAGCAGAGACCACCGAGGCCGCCACCGGCAACCCCGACCCTCGTTCC
>NZ_JBHVHQ010000210.1:0-11263 GCF_042800135.1 Streptomyces sp. NPDC057654
TCATCGGTCTGTCTCGGTCTCTCAGGCAAGGCGATAGCCGGACACTCCTCGAGCAGTGGGGTGGCCGCCACGCCCCGCGGCCCCGACGGGCATCCGGCGGGGCCGGCAGCGGTACGTGCGGGGGCGTCCCCTGGGGGACTGGCTAGGCGCTGAGCGGGCCGCTGGCGCCGCCGTCGAATTCCTCGCCCAGTTCCCGGAAGACCGCCGTGTTCAGGGAGAAGGCGCGCTTGCACTCGTCGACCACGCGCTGCTTCTCCAGGTCGTCCAGGGGCAGCGCGTCCAGCAGCTCGCGGTAGCCGCGCTTGAAGGCGGCCGGGTTGCCGATGGCGTCGAAGACGTAGAAGCGCACGCCGTCACCCTTGCGCTCGAAGCCCCAGGTCTTCTCCGCGGTGCCGCGGATGATCTGGCCGCCGGAGAGGTCGCCCAGGTAGCGGGTGTAGTGGTGGGCGACGTAGCCGCCGGGCCAGGCGGCGGCGCAGTGCGCCACGCGCTCGGCGTAGGCAGCGGTCGCGGGCAGCGGGGTGATGTCCGTACGCCAGCCGGGGCCCGCCAGGTGTTCCAGGTCGCGCTCCAGGGCGGCCGTGCGCGACAGCTCCGGCTGGATGAACGGGCCTGCGACCGGGTCGCCGGCCAGGCGCTCGGCGCTGTCCTCCAGGGCGCGGTAGACGAACCACAGCTGCTCCGTGTAGCGCCGGTAGGCGTCCACGCCGAGGCGGCCGCCGAGCATGTCGCTCATGAAGGACGAGTTCTCGGCCTCCGTGTGCTGCTCGTGCGAGGCGTTGCGGATCAGCGTGGAGAACGGAACGGACGACGTGGTGCTGGTGGCGTCCAAGGCGGACCTCCGGGGACCGAGGGGAGCGGGCGGGAACCGATTGTCTCTACTTAGGCTTACCTAAGTCAACCTGTTCCCGACGCCTTGTCGGTAAAAACGTACCCCGTCGCGCGTCAGGGAAGCGTGAGAATCTCGGCTCCCGTCTCCGTGACGACGAGCGTGTGCTCGAACTGCGCCGTCCGCTTCCGGTCCTTCGTGACGACCGTCCAGCCGTCCTCCCACATGTCGTACTCGTACGTGCCGAGCGTCAGCATCGGCTCGATCGTGAAGGTCATCCCCGGCTTGATGTCGGTCGTGTGGTGCGGGCTGTCGTAGTGCGGCACGATCAGGCCGGAGTGGAAGGACGTGTTGATGCCGTGGCCCGTGAAGTCGCGGACCACGCCGTAGCCGAACCGCTTCGCGTACGACTCGATCACCCGGCCGATGATGTTGATCTGGCGGCCCGGCTTGACCGCCTTGATCGCGCGGTTCAGGGACTCGCGGGTGCGCTCCACCAGCAGCCGCGACGCGTCGTCCACCTCGCCGCAGAGATAGGTGGCGTTGTTGTCGCCGTGCACGCCGCCGATGAAGGCCGTGACGTCCAGATTGACGATGTCGCCGTCGCGCAGCACCGTCGAGTCCGGGATGCCGTGGCAGATGACCTCGTTCACCGAGGAGCACAGCGACTTCGGGTAGCCGCGGTAGCCGAGCGTGGACGGGTACGCGCCGTGGTCGCACATGTACTCGTGCGCGACCCGGTCCAGCTCGTCCGTGGTCACGCCGGGCGCGATGTGCTTCGCGGCCTCCTCCATCGCGCGGGCGGCGATACGGCCCGCGATCCGCATCCGCTCGATCGTCTCGGCGTCCTGCACTTCGGGGCCGGTATAGGGGGTGGGGGCCTTCTTCCCGACGTACTCGGGGCGCGGGATCGACGCCGGGACGGGGCGGGCGGGGGAGAGCGTCCCCGGGACAAGAGTTGACTGGCCAGACATGCCAGCGAGTGTATCCAGGGCGCATCGGGCAGCATGGGGGCAAGAACGTACAGCGGGGCTTTACGGGAGGAGCGGTCGATGGCGCTGTTCAAGAGACGCGCGGCCGGCAAGCCGGGGGAGTGGTACTACTGCCTCCAGCACGGCACGGTCGAAGAGGGGCCGGTGTGCCGGGCCGCGGACCGTATGGGGCCGTACGCCACGCGCGACGAGGCCGCCCACGCCATGGAGACCGCGGCGGAGCGCAACCGTGAATGGCAGAGCGACCCCCGCTGGAACGACGACGCCTCCGACGGGCCCGACCAGGGGGCGGGCGGCCGGGGGGCATAAGCTCGCCCCCCGCCGCGTCGGTCAGCTCTTCGGTCGGCCCTTCGGTCGGTTCTTCGCCGAGACCGTGAACCGCATCAGGTCCTGGCCCGTGGTCACCGGCCCGTCATAGGTCCGTTTGACGGTGCGCGTCCACCGCGCGGCGTCGATCGGCCGGTCGTGCTTCTCGCCGATGTGGGACAGGACGAGCCGACGGGCCCCGATCCGCTGGGCGATCCCGCCGACCTGGGAGAGCGCCGTGTGCGAGCGCCTCATGTGCCGGGCCAGGATGCCCGGCCCCTCCATCGACGAGTCGCCCATCGCCTCGTGCACCAGCAGATCGGTGTCACGGGCGAGTTCGACCAGGTTGGGAGTGGGGCGGGTGTCGCCGGAGAAGGTGACCGAGCCGTGCTCGGTGTCGAAGCGGAATGCGAGGGACGGGAAGAGCGGGCCGTGCGGGACGAGGGTCGCGGTGACCTTGACGCGGTCGTCCTCCATGACCGGGAACGGGCGGGTGCGCGGCGCGGGGTCGTGCGCGGTCGCGCCGACGTCGGGCAGGCCGATCTCATGCACGTCCGCCAGGTCCCGCGGGTCCGCGTAGCCTATGTCGCGCATGAAGACGTTGGTGCTGTAGGCGAAGGCGGCGTGGCAGTCCTCGGTGTGCTGCTTCAGGCCGGGCGTCGGGTTCCGCGGCTCGACGGTGCCCGGCGTGGAGCCCCTCTCCTCGAACGGAAGCTCTTCCGCCGACCCCGGACCGCGCACGGTGATCGGATCCCGCGCGTCCGCAGCGGTCAGGAAGAAGTCGTAGTACGACATCAGGTGGTCGGCGTGGAGATGGGTGATGAACATGTGCCGCAGCGCGGAGCGGTCCAGCCCGGCCAGGCCGAACTGCCGGGCGGCGCCGAGCCCCGCGTCCACGAGGTAGACGCGACCGTCCACGACCAGCGCCGACGACGTGCCGGCCCGCTGCGTATCGATCAGCGGACCGGCCCCGGTGCCCAGCAGGACCAGCTCCAGGCCGCGCCGCGGGCCCGGACCGGGGTGCGCGGCGGGGGTGTCGGACGCACCGCTGACTGCGGTCGCCGCCAGGGCCGGCGGCGAGGCCAGCGCCGTGCCGAGTACGGCGCCGCCGCCGACGGCCGACGTCCGCAGCACCTCACGCCGGCCCCAGCGCCGCCGCCCGGCATGGACCGGCCGGTCCTCTCCCGTGTCCTGTACCTGCTCCCGTAGCTGCCCGGAGTTCTCCTCGCCGAGAGGCCCGCAGTCGCACATGGGTAGCACCTTTCATCCGGAAACCGTCAGAACCCCCCTGGCCTCGGAGATCTCCGCCCAGTCCCCGGTCCTCGGAAGACGCAATCACGGCAGAGACGGCCGGGGAAGATCACGGCGAGCAAGGAAAGGGCAAATAGGGAAACAGTAAATGTGCTGCTGAAGGTCCAGGTCGGGCTCCCGGCGCGCGGCACGCGCGCCCCCGGCTACCGCCGGGCGTCGCGCCCCGCCCGGCGGCGCGGCGTCACCAGCGCACCGGCGGCGGCGTCGTCAGCTGGTCGGCCAGGCGCGAGAGGCGGTCGCGGAAGCGGCGGCGGCCGTGGGGGGCCGGGAGGCTGTTCTCGCCGGCGGCGGCGCTGACCAGGTGCTGGACCGTGTCGAGGTCCAGTGATGTGCCGTCGTCCATGGCCGGGACGGCCAGCGCGTCGTGGGCCAGCGACCGCAGATCCGCGTCGCCGCCGTCCAGCGCGAGCACGGTCGTACCGCCCCGGCGCGCGTCGTGCACCCGTTCCAGCAGCGCGGCCTCCGGCCGCTCCGGCGTCACGACGAGCACCGTCTCGCCCCGCCGGGCCGCCGCCAGCCGGCCGAGCCCCACCGAGAGGTGGGACGGCACCCCGCCCGGCACCCGGTGCCGTACGAGCGTGGGGGACAGCTCCGGCAGCCCCGACCACGCCGCCTCGTCGTCGAGGTGCGCGGCGAGGTGCCACGGCTCGTACCCGGCGCTGCCCACGAGCAGCAGCCCGCCGCCGTGCGCGCCGACCGAGGAGCGCAGCGCCCCGGCGAAGCGGCGGGTGGACTGCAACCACTCGGTCCCGGCGAGAACTTCGCGCAGCAGCGCGACCCGTACGGCATCCATGGGGCCGCATCCTGCCCCAGACTCCCGCCCCGAGCCCTTCGGTTGAACTTTCTCACCCGTATGAGTGGACCGGTGGCGGTCGCTCCGGCGACCGGCCCCGTTCATCCCGTGTTCGCACGTCACGGGTACGACCGGGTGACGGGCCCGCGGGGCGCGCCGGTTGCCTTGACGGGGTATCGGCCCCTCCCTATGGTCGCCGCAGGACAAGGGACGTCCTATGTCCGGCTGTTGGGGGATTGCCCATGGCATACGAGACCTCCGTGCCCTTCCGGGCCGGGAGCGAGGGGTACGCGAGTTTCCGGATCCCGGCCGTGGTGGTCTCCGCACAGGAGACCGTGCTCGCCTTCGCCGAGGGCCGGCGCGCCTCGGCCGCCGACTCCGGGGACATCGACATCGTGCTCCGGCGTTCCGGGGACGGCGGGCGCACCTGGGGCCCGCTGCTGGTCGTCAGCGACAACGGCACGGACACCGCCGGAAACCCCGCCCCCGTGGCGCTCCCCGGCGGCCGGGTCCTGCTGCCGCAGGTGCACAACGCCGCCGACGCCACCGAGCAGCGCATCCTGCGCGGCCAGGTATCGGAGGCCGACGGGCGGCGCGTATGGCTTCAGCACAGCGACGACGACGGGCTGACCTGGTCCGCGCCGCGCGAGATCACCGCACAGGCGAAGCGGCCCGGCTGGCGCTGGTACGCCACCACCCCCGGCCACGCCCTGCGGCTGACCCGCGGCGCGCACGCGGGCCGGGTGCTGGTCCCCGCCAACCACACCACCCCGCCGCTCGGCCCCGACAGCGGCGCGGAGCCGCGCTACAACAGCGGGCACAGCATCTACAGCGACGACGACGGCGCGACCTGGCACATCGGCTACCTCGACGAGAACCCCGACGGCTACGTCAACGTGAACGAGACGACCGCCGCCGAACTCCCCGACGGGAGCGTCTACTTCAACACCCGCAACGACGCCGCCTCGCCCGGCCACCGCGCCGACGCCGTCTCCCGCGACGGCGGCGCCACCCTGGAGAAGCCCTTCCGCCCCCAGGCCGGGCTCGTCACGCCCATCGTCCAGGGCAGCGTCCTGCACCTGGGCCACCCCGACGTGCTGCTCTTCTCCGGCCCCGCCGACCCGGCGCACCGCGCGCTGATGACCGTACGGGCCAGCCGTGACTCCGGCCTGACCTGGCGCCCGGCGCACACCGCGAGCGGGCTGCCCGCCGCCTACTCCGACCTGGTGCGGATCGACGCCGACACCGTCGGCCTGCTGTACGAGACGGGCGACTTCAGCGCGTACTCGACCATCACCTTCCGGCGGATTCCCGTGGAGGAGCTGACATGAGCCCGGACGGAGTGGGCCGGCGCGCCGTGCTGGGCTCGGCGGCGTCGGCCGCGGCCCTCGCGCTCGCCGGCTGTGGTTCCGGCGACGGGAAGCCCGCCCGGCCGCAGGACCGCAAGAAGGGCGAGCGGATCACCCTGACCTTCTGGTCCTGGGTGCCCGGCATCGACGGCCCCGTCGACCTGTGGAACCGCACCCACCCCGAAGTGCGGGTCGACGTGGAGAAGGTCTCCGCCGTCGGCGGCGCGCAGTACGCGAAGATGCACGCCGCGATCAAGGCCGGGAACCCGCCGGACCTCGGCCAGATCGAGTACGCGACCGTGCCCAGCTTCCTCCTCGACAACGGCCTCCTGGACCTCGCCGCGTACGGGGCGCGGCGGCACAAGGAGAAGTTCGTCGGCTGGGAGTGGGCGCAGTCCGTCTTCGGCGAATCGGTGTACGCCATTCCGCAGGACTCCGGGCCCATGGGCCTGTTCCTGCGCCACGACCTCCTCGACAAGTGGGACATCGAGCCGCCCGCCACCTGGGACGCGTACGAGGCGGCGGCCAAGGCGGTCCGTAAGAAGGGCGCGTATCTGGAGACGTTCTCGGCGACCAACGGCAACCGCTTCGCCGGGCTCGCCTGGCAGGCCGGGGCCCGCTGGTTCCGTGTGGACGGCGAGCGGTGGACGGTGAGCATCGACGACGACGCCACCCGCCGCGTCGCCGACTTCTGGGGCGGCCTCGTCGCGCGGAAGCTGATCCGCACCATCCCCGACCGGCAGAACGCCTGGTACAAGGACATTCAGACCGGGCAGATCGTCTCCTGGCTCGGTGCGAGCTGGGGCGACGTGCTGCTCGCCGGCAACGCCCCGGCCACCGCCGGGAAGTGGCGCGTCGCGCCGATGCCGCAGTGGAAGAAGGGCGACGCGGCGTACGCGAACTGGGGCGGCTCCACCACCGCGGTCTTCGCCGACACCAAGTACCCCAAGGACGCCCTGGCCTTCGCCCTCTGGCTCAACTCCGACCCCGCGTCCATAAAGCTCCTCATCAAGGGCGGCTACGGCTTCCCCAGCGCCAAGCGCGGCTACAGCACCGCCGACCTGGAGGCCCGCCGCGACTTCTTCGGCGGCCAGCACTACACGGACGTCTTCCAGCGCGCAGCCAAGGGCGTCGACACCAGCTGGCAGTGGGGCCCGGCCACCGACACCCTCTACCAGCGGCTCGGCGACGCCTTCACCGAGGCGCTCGCCGAGGGCGGCTCCTTCCGGTCCGTACTGAAGACGGTGCAGGAGCGGACCGTGGGCGACCTCAAGGACAAGGGCCTCAAGGCGGAAGCGGGTTGAGGCGCGCCACCCGCACCGAGGCCCGCAGCCGCCGCGCCGCGGCCGGCTTCCTGCTGCCCTTCCTCGCCCTCTTCCTGCTCTGCTTCCTCGCGCCCATCGGCTACGCCGTCTACCAGAGCCTGCTGAAGCCGAAGCGGTCCGGGCCGCTCGGCCTCGGCGGCGCCACGCACGAGGTGTGGGCCGGGTTCGCCAACTACACGCACGCCCTCGACGACCCCGCCTTCCTGGAGGGGTTCGGGCGCGTCCTGCTCTTCGGGGCCGTCCAGATCCCCGTGATGATCGTCCTCGCGGCCGGTCTGGCGCTGCTGCTCGACGCCGCCTCCGCCCGCTGGGTCGGCTTCTTCCGCACCGCGTACTTCCTGCCGTACGGGGTGCCCGGCGTCATCGCCTCGATCCTGTGGGGCTTCCTGTACGTACCGGGCATCAGCCCGCTGGTCGAGGTCGCCCACTCGGCGGGCTGGCAGGTCGACTTCCTCGCCCGCGACAGCGTCCTGTGGTCCATCGCCAACATCGTCACCTGGCAGTTCACCGGCTACAACATGCTCGTGCTCATCGCCCAGCTCAAAGCGGTGCCCGTCGAGCTGTACGAGGCCGCGCGCATCGACGGCGCGCACGCCGGGCAGATCGCCTGGCACATCAAGCTGCCGCTGATCCGGCCCGCGCTCGTGCTGGCCACCGTGTTCTCCATCATCGGCACCCTCCAGCTGTTCGCCGAGCCCATGGTGCTGCGCCCGCTCGCGGCCACCATCGACTCCGGTTACACGCCCAACCTGCACGCCTACAACGAGGCGTTCACCAGCAACAACCAGCATGTGGCCGCGGCCGAGGCGGTGCTCCTCGCGCTGGCGGCGTGCGTGCTGTCCTTCGGCTTCCTGCGGCTTGTGGGGCGGGGGAGGGACGGGAAGTGAGCGGACCACCGCTGCGGTACCGCATCGTCACCACCTCCCTGCTGGCGGTGGCCTCCGTCTATTTCCTCGTCCCCGTCTACTGGCTCGTCGTCTCCGCGACCAAGTCCACCGGCGACCTCTTCGGCAGCTTCGGCTTCTGGTTCTCCGACCCGCACCCGATCGCCTATCTGCACCGGGTGCTCACCTATGACGGCGGCGTGTACGTCACCTGGTTCGCCAACTCCCTGCTGTACGCGGGGGTGGGGGCCGTGGCGGCGACGCTCCTGTCCGCGGCCGCCGGGTACGCGCTCGCCAAGTTCGTCTTCCCCGGCCGCGAGACGGTCTTCAACCTGATCCTGGCCGGGGTGCTCATCCCGGGCACCGCGCTCGCCCTGCCGCTGTACCTGCTGTTCAGCGAGATCGGCCTGGCCGACACGTACTGGGCGGTGCTGCTGCCGTCCATGGTCAGCCCGTTCGGCGTCTACCTCTGCCGGATCTACGCGGCGGCGGCCGTGCCCGACTCGCTCCTGGAGGCGGCCCGCATCGACGGGGCGGGCGAGGCGCGCATCTTCACGGTTCTCGGGCTGCGGCTGATGACCCCGGCGCTGATCACCGTCTTCCTCTTCCAGTTCGTGCACATCTGGAACAACTTCTTCCTGCCGCTGGTCATGCTGGCCGACGCGGACCTCTACCCGATCCAGCTCGGCCTGACCTCCTGGCAGGGGTACGCGGACCGGCAGCCGGAGCTCTACCAGTACACGGTGGGCGGCGCGTTCCTGTCCGTGCTGCCGCTGATGGTGCTCATGGGCGTGGGCCAGCGGTACTGGCGAACGGGGCTCACCGAGGGCAGCGTGAAGGCGTGACAGTATCGCTGTCATGACTACTCCTGATGACACGAAGAAGGCGCCCGCCAAGGACCCGTGGGAGCTGCCCGACGTCTCCGGCCTCGTCGTCGGCGTGCTCGGCGGCACGGGCGACCAGGGGCGCGGCCTCGCCTACCGGCTCGCCAAGTCCGGACAGAAGGTGATCATCGGCTCGCGCGCGGCCGAGCGGGCGCGGACGGCCGCCGCCGAGCTGGGGCTGGGCGTCGAGGGCGCGGACAACTCCGAGTGCGCGCGGCGCAGCGACATCGTGATCGTGGCGGTGCCGTGGGACGGCCACGCCAAGACGCTGGAGTCGCTGCGCGAGGAGCTGGCGGGCAAGCTCGTCGTCGACTGCGTCAACCCGCTGGGCTTCGACAAGAAGGGCGCGTACGCCCTGACGCCGGAGGAGGGCAGCGCCGCCCAGCAGGCCGCCGCCCTGCTCCCGGAGTCGCGGGTCACCGCGGCCTTCCACCACCTCTCGGCGGTCCTGCTCTCGGACCCGGAGATCGCGGAGATCGACACCGATGTGATGGTGCTGGGCGAGGAGCGGGCCGACACGGATCTCGTGCAGGCGCTGGCCGCCCGCATCCCCGGCATGCGCGGCGTGTTCGCGGGCCGGCTGCGCAACGCCCACCAGGTCGAGTCGCTCGTCGCCAACCTGATCTCGGTGAACCGCCGTTACAAGGCGCACGCCGGGCTGCGGGTGACGGACGTATAGCTCGGTACGGGCGGGTGGCGCGCGTACGGGCGTAAGGGCCGCCGCCCGCCTTCCCTTCGGGGCCCTTCGGGGGCCTTCGGGGGCTCAGAGCGCGATGCGGCGCTCGTCCTCGGAGATGGCGAGGTCGTTGATGGAGGCGTAGCGGCGGCGCATCAGGCCGCGCTCGTCGAACTCCCAGTTCTCGTTGCCGTAGCTGCGGTACCACTGGCCCTGCGCGTCGTGCCACTCGTACTCGAAGCGGACGGCGATGCGGTCGTCGGTGTAGGCCCACAGCTCCTTGCGGAGGCGGTAGTCCAGCTCGCGCTCCCACTTGGCGCGCAGGAAGCCGACGATCTCCGCGCGGCCGGTCAGGAACACGTCGCGGTTGCGCCATTCGGAGTCCTCCGAGTAGCCGAGGGCGACGCGCTCGGGGTCCCGGCTGTTCCAGGCGTCCTCGGCGGCGCGCACCTTCTGCTGGGCACTCTCCGCGGTGAACGGCGGCAGCGGCGGCCTGGTCTCGCTCATGGTCGGCTCCTTCACTGGGTGGAGTGAGGTGGAGAACGTTCGTTCTCCGGTGGTGGCTAGCCTAGGAGAATGAACGTTCTCCCGCAAGGGCGGGCCGGTGGGCGGCAAGGTGGGAGGAGAGGAGCGGACGCCGCGGCGGGCCCGTACCGGGCATGGGGGACACTGGCAGAGAAACATCGCACCCCGGACAGGAGCCGACCCCCATGCCCCGCCTCGCCCTCTACGCCATCGCCGTATGCGTCCTCGCGGTCGTCGCGGCCGTCGTCTCCTTCGCGAGCGGGAGCTGGGTCGGCGTCGTCTGGATCCTGCTGGCGGGCGTCTCCTCGAACATGGCCTGGTACTACGTGCGCAAGCAGAAGAACGACCGGGCGGCGGAGGAGCGGCAGCGGCAGGCCGCGGCCGGCTGACGGCCGCCCGCCGCCCCGCCGTCAGCTGAAGGTGGCGTACGGGGCCTCCGACAGCGGCGGGATGTCCGGCGTGCCCCGCCAGACCTGGAACAGCTCCCGGCCCCAGTAGGTGTCCCACTCGGAGACGCCCAGGGCCCGCATGAGCGCGTGGATCGCGTCGAAGAACGCCGAGTTCACCTCGGGAATCCACAGGATGGCGAAGACGGCGAGCAGCCCGAACGGCGCCAGCGGCTCCACCTGGCGGCGCACCTTGTACGACAGCCACGGCTCGATCACGCCGTAGCCGTCGAGCCCCGGCATCGGCAGGAAGTTCAAGATCGCCGCCGTCACCTGGAGCAGCGCCAGGAACGCGAGCGCGTACCGGAAATCGTCCGGCACGCCGTCCAGCGCGTCCAGCCAGAACGGCGCGGTGCACACCGCCGCGAACAGCACGTTCGTCAGCGGACCCGCCGCCGAGATCAGACTGTGCCGCCAGCGGCCCCGGATGCGGTGCCGCTCGATGAACACCGCCCCGCCGGGCAGGCCGATGCCGCCCAGGATCACGAAGACCACCGGCAGCACGATGGACAGCATCGCGTGCGTGTACTTCAGCGGGTTCAGGGTCAGATAGCCCTTCGCCCCGATCGAGATGTCCCCGCTGTGCAGGGCGGTCCGGGCGTGCGCGTACTCGTGCAGACAGAGCGACACGATCCAGCCCGAGACGACGAACAGGAACACGGCGACGCCGGGCATCTTCGAGAAACCCGTCCACACCGCCCACCCCGAGACCGCCATGACCGCGACGAGCGCGAGAAAGACGGAACTCACCCGCCGGTCGCCGCGGGTCGCTGTGCTTGCCATACGTGGTGCTCCTGGGGTCGCTGGACCAGCCGGAAAACCCGGCACGTACCGGCGTACGACCGTACCGGCTGAGTCGAAAATCCACCGTCCCGTTCCCGTAGTTGCTGGTCAGGCAGCTCCTTCTGTTTGGAGGGTCACTTGGTAGCCGAGTTGGTTGAGC
>NZ_JBHVHQ010000211.1:0-11203 GCF_042800135.1 Streptomyces sp. NPDC057654
AATTCGCACCCACCATGCCGCCCCTTCTATTCGCGCCTTTTACGGCTCCGGGTTCGGGTAGAGGTCCTTGCTGTCCTGGACCATCCGCTCAAAGGTCAGCCGATGGTCCTCGTTCTTCAGGGCGAATTCCAACAGGGCCGTCGACCAGTCGTCGAAGAGCGAGAAGGTGCGATCCACCATGAGTTTCGCCTGCTCGCGCTGCGAGGTGTCGAGGAGCGGAAGTTCGGTCGCCTCGACTTCCGGGGACTTGATGCTGTGCGACGCCTCCGCGAGGTAATGGCGCGTGCCGAAGAACTCACATTCCTGACCGCTGCTCAGGGTGATTCCCTGGCAGTGCTCGAATATCGTCACCGAAACAGCTTCGATGGACTCGACCATCGCGAACACGGCGTAGGTGGGAGCGTTGGCGGCCATCTCGGCCAGCCCGAGGCAGAGCCGCCGGGAGTGCTGGAAGTCCGCTCCCCACAGCACCCGTGACGCGTCGGACAGGGGCATGGGGCCGTCCGCCCCGAGCCTGGCGAGGTCGGTGAGCATCCACTGCCAGTGGAAGTCCTCCTCGTAGGTGTGGTCGTTGAGCAGGACCTGGAGCGGGTCGAGCTCGCCGTCCTCGACGGTCTTGCGGAAGACGTATTTGTTCAGGTCGGAATAGCCCATGATGAAAGGTATGACGCTCGGGGCCCAGGCCAGGCGCCGGTCCCCCGGCAGTGTTTCATCGGCCAGGAGGCGGATGAAGAAATCGTGGTCCTCGTACCGTTTGCGCTGTTCTTCGATGTAGCGGATGACTTCCCGCACGTTCGTCTCCGGAGTTCGCAAGAGTGCCGGGGCGGGCAGGGTGAAGTCCGGCCCGTCGGCACGGTGCGACTTTGTCGTACCTGTTTATAACGACGGGGGTTTCGGGCGCGAGGTTCCAGCGTTCTTCGGCCGGCCGACGCCAATGGCCGGGGAAATCCAGGGATATGTCCGCTTGAGGGCCGCTCCGGCCCGTCGCAGGCCCCGCCTGAGGCAGCGTCAGCCACTGGGGCGACCGGGCGTCCGAACGTAATCCTTGAGTCTGATGCGGATGTAGCCCGGCGGTGGGATGTCGCGTCCCGGCGGCGCCACTAGCTTTTTCGCCGTAGGCAACGCTGCACACCCGCAACACCACAGGAGATTCCCTCTGATGGCATTCTCTGGCCCCCGCCACGGCACCGCCCGCCGCGCACGCCGAGCAGGCGTACTGGCCTCGGCGTCGGCGGCGCTCCTGGCCGGCGTCGTCTCAACTGCCCCGTCCGCATCGGCCATTTCGCAGGGTACGGACGCGCCCGCCGGCGCGGCTCCCTGGATGGCGACGCTGGCGTTCCCCCACGACACACCGCTCACCGAACGCGGCTACTGCGGGGGAACACTCATCGCCCCGGACCGGGTACTCACCGCCGGGCACTGCGTGATGGGCAAGTCCCCCGCGGACTTCGACGTCTATCTCGGCGCCGATCAACTCTCCAAGCCCCACGGGGAGGCGCACCACGCGCGGGGCTGGTTCCGGCACCCGGGCTGGCAGAAGATCACCACCGATGACGGCACGTTCGCGGCCCATGACATGGCCGTGGTCGTACTCGATCAGCCGGTGAAGGACGTGCGCCCCGCGCAGATCGCGAGTGCCGACGAGGTAGCCGCCAAGGTGGCGGGCGGAGGCGCCGGGACGCTCTACGGCCATGGCGCCACGGAACACACCGATCCGAAGAAGGGCGGGCTGACCGACCGGCTGAAGCAGGGCACGATGAAGCTGCTCCCGCCGAAGGAGTGCGCCGAGGACATCCCGAAGAACTCCGTGGACAAGACCGACTTCTGCACCACCGGCGTCCCGGCTGATGGCGGCGCGAAGGCGCCGAGCGTCTGCCCCGGCGACTCGGGCGGCCCCCTCACGGTGTCCACACCGAACGGCCGCAAGGTCGCCGGCGTCCTCAGCGCACAGAGCGGCGACGGCTGCGACGGCAGCGTGCACCAGGGCCAGTTCATGAATCCCGCCCCCTGGCGGCAGCAGGCCCTGCGCCCGAACCCCGAACTCGCCCCGACCGGCACGCTGCGCGTCCACGGGACTCCGGCCGAAGGCAAGCGCCTGGACGCCACGATCGACGCGCTCGCCCCGAACTCCGCCGACGTGCACTACTCCTGGTACGAGGAGAAGACCGACGACGGCTTCAAGTACAACGTCCCCATCGACGGGGCCACTTCTTCGAGCCTCACCGTGTCCAGGGACCTCGCGGGCAAGCATCTGCTGTGCATCGCGACGCTGAAGTCCCCGGCGGGCGAGGTGCGGCTCCAGCAGTCGGTGAATCCCGCCGCCTCCTGACAAATCGATTGACATGTAAAGGAGTTGTGCAAAGATCCAGGAGTTATCGCGACACGTCTCATCACATTGGGGTGTGTCGCGCTTCTTCTCATGACTTCTGGAGACATAGATGCCTACTTCTTACGGACGTACGTACGGGCTTACGCGCGGACGCACGGGCGGGAGCGCGAGTGGACGCGTGGGCGGACGCGCGCTGGGGCGCGTCGCCGCCGCGGCGCTGGCCGCCGTCCTGGTCGGCACCACGGCCGGCACCGCGATGGCCAAGGACGCGGCCCCGGCGCCGCTCAAGGACGCCGTGCGCAAGGCCGCGGAGCACAGACCCGCGGCGCACGGGGCCCTCAAGTCGCTCAAGGGGGCTCCCGGCACCGCTCCGATCTTCCCGGTCTCCGCTGTGAACGGTTCGGGCGAGCTGTACTTCTACTGGCCGGACGGACGCGGCGGCCTGGAGGCCCGCGACTACGTGACCGACGGCTGGGGCGACTTCAACGCGGCGTCCACCGTCGACAACGACAAGGACGACTTCGCGGACGGCCTGTACGCCCGTACGAACAGCGGCTCGCTGATCTTCTCGAACGCGGAGGGCGCGCGCGAGATCTCGAACGGCTGGGACAAGTACGACCTGGTCTTCTCCCCCGGCGACCTCGGCGGCGCCAAGGAGTCGGACGTCCTCGCGCGCGACAAGGATGGCGTGCTGTGGCTCTTCCTCGCCTACCCCGACGGCTCGTTCACGAGCGTCGCGCACCGGGTCGGCCCGGGCTGGGGCCAGTACACCGCGATCGCGGGCCAGGGCGACCTGACGGGCGACGGCAAGACCGACATCGTCGCCCGTGACCGCGACGGCGTCCTGTGGCTCTACAAGGGCACCGGCGACTACAACAAGCCGTTCGCGCCGCGCACGAAGATCGGCCCCGGCTGGAACCAGTTCAACGCCCTCTTCTCCACCGGCGACGTCGACCTCGACGGCCGCAGCGACCTGATCGCGCGGGACAAGTCCGGAGCCCTGTGGCTGTACAAGGGCACGGGCAAGGCTTCGGCGCCGTTCCAGTCCCGCGTGAAGATCGGCAACTCGGGCTGGAACCAGTTCAAGCTGCTGTTCTGAGCAACTGGCGGGGACTGGCGGGAGGTGTTGCGTCATACGCAACGCGTGTTGCGAGTAGCGAGGGAGCGGTCTTGAATGCCTGATGCGTGGCGTAACCACCCTGCGCCGCACGGATGTTGATCCGGAGGTCTTCATGAACCGAAAGCTCGCATCAACCGCACTGGCCGCGACCGCGACCGCTCTGCTGGCCGGGGTGGCCCTCGCCACCCCGGCGTCGGCCGCCACCGCCGCACCGGCCGCCCCCGCAGACCCCGCACGCACGGCCGCGTCATCGGTCCACATCTCCGAGTACTACTGGGACGTCACTGGAATCGGCTGGACGATGAATGCCGCCAGGGCTCACGCGGACGACAAACTCAAGGAGAAGGGCTGCCTCTCCGGAGGCGTGCTCTCCACCGAGCACCTGCCGGACTGGACGTGGAAGGTAGTCGTCCGGGGAATCTGCCCCGGGACGGAGTGACACGGGTCCTGGCTCTGCTTTGACCCGCTCTAACTGAAGGGCGCGCCGACCGATTTGGGCCGGCGCGCCCTTTGCGTGGTGGAGGGCGCGGAAGCAGGTTGGACCAGGGCTCACACAAAACCCCGGCGGCGGGGGTCAGACGGTCAGGACGACCTTGCCCTGGAGGTGGCCGGCGTCGAGTAGGCGGTGCGCGTCGGCGACGCGCTCGAAGGGGAACGTCTCCTGCACGTGGACCCGGAGCTCGCCCCGTTCGACGAGGTCGACGAGACCGCGCAGGCCGACCGGATCGGGGTCGACCGCGATGCCGCTGAAGCGCATGCCCGCCGCCTCGTACCTGGCGATGAGTTCCGCATCACCCTCCGAGACCGCCGTCACCAGGTGACCGCCAGGGCGGAGCACCCCGAGCGACCGCTCGACCGTGTCGCCGCCGATCGTGTCGAGCACGACGTCGATATCGCGCACCGCCTCGGCGAAGTCGACCGCCGTGTAGTCGATCACCTCGTCCGCGCCGAACCCCTCCACGAACTCGCGCTTGTTCTTGCTCGCGGTAGCGATCACATACGCACCGAACGCCTTCGCGATCTGAACCGCGACGTGTCCGACCCCGCCACCACCCGCATGAATCAGAACCCGGTCCCCCTCACCCACACCTCCGAGATCGACGAGCCCCTGCCACGCCGTCAGCCCGACCACCGGCAACGCCGACGCCTCCACGTGCGAGAGCGACGCCGGTTTCCGCACCAGATGCAGCGCCGGCGCCGCCACCACCTCGGCGTACGCGCCCGCCGCCCGCGGAAACAGCGGCATCCCGAACACCTCGTCCCCCGGCCTGAACCGATACGTCAGCGCCCCCTCCTCGACCACACCGCTGATGTCCCAGCCGAGAACGAACGGCGGCCGACCGAGCAGCGGAGGAAACTCACCGGAACGCAGCAGCGCCTCTATCGGATTCAGCCCGATCGCCTTGACGCGAACGAGCACCTCGGTCGGAAGGGCCCGAGGCTCGGGCGCGTCCACGACGGTGAGCACCTCGGGACCGCCGAGCGCCTGCTGGGTAATGACTCGCATGACTGGCTCTCTCCTGAACTATGAAAGGGGGAGAGAAACCAGGCTAGATATGCGATAGGAACCAGCAGGTTCCTTGGTGCCGGGAAGCACGGCATCGAGTACGAGCTCCCCCTCGGCGCAACGCTGATCCTGCGCCTGCGCCTGCCGGTTTACTGCCTGCTGCTCGGTGTGCGGCCGGGGTTCAGACTGGCTCCGCTGCGCTGCGCCGCCGGCTGCTGCCGCGAAGTGGTTGTGGCGGGGGCTTCGGGCGCGGGCTCGTCTCGGCCCCGACCACGAACGCCGCCGCAGGCAGTGAACGCACCCCAGCCCGCCCCTGGTCAATGGCCACCGGCCAGCCCCGATGAAGTTGCCGAGCTCTCGTCGAGGAGTGGCGCGAGGCCGTCGAGGAGGCGTTGGAGGCCGTACTCGAAGAGGGCGTCGAGGTCGAGGTCGTAGCCGGTAGCGGTGAGGCGGGAGAGTGCGGGGAAACGGCCGGTGGCCAGGATTTCCAGGAGCGCGGGCGCCTGGGTGTCCATCCACTCCTCGCTGTCGAGACCGCTGTGCGCCTCGGCCTCCCGCTCCGACTCCAGGTTGACGGCGACGCCGCGGGCGTAATTGAGCAGCATGAGGTGGGCGGTGAACGCGGAGTGCAGGTCGAGTCCGTGGGCGTGCAGGGTGGTGAGCATCCACTCGCTGTACGGCAGGCCCGAGGTCACTATCTGAGGGCGCGTCATCGAAAGGGCCGGCGCGAGCCACGCGTGGCGGCGGAAGAGGCTCCAGAGCCGCCGGGCCGCCAGTTCGATCGCCTCGCGCCAGCCCTCCGGCGGGGCCGCGGGCAACGGGTGCTCCGCCATGACGCTGTCCAGCATCCGCGTCAACAGGTCGTCCTTGTCGGCCACATGCCGGTACAGCGACATGGTCGCCACTCCGAGCTCGGCCGCCACCCGGCGCATCGAGACCGCGGCCAGCCCTTCCGTATCGGCGACCGTGACGGCGGCGGCGACGATCCGTCCGAGCGTGAGCGCCGCCTGGCCCGATGACGCGTCGGACGGCCCGCCCGAGCGCGCGGCGGCAGCGGGCCGGGCGGTCCGTGCCGGGCGGCTCGGGGCGTTCACGACCGTTCCGACGCCGGGGACGGCGCGGACCAGCCCCTCGTGGCGCAGCTCGGTGAGCACCCTGGTCGCGGTCGCCATCGCGACGCCCCACTGTTTGGTGATCTCGCGGGTCGAGGGCACGCGGTCACCCGGCGCCAGTTCCCCCGTCTCGATCCGCCGCCGCAGTTCGCCGACGATCTGGCTGTATCGCGGTACCGCGTGTCCGCCCACAGAGCCCCCTCCGCACTAGTGCACCTGGACGGCCGCCATCCTAGCCGCCGACGCCGGGCGATTCCGCGCGAGCCCCTTTTCTCCTTCGCCCGCACTAGTGCAGAGTCATCCAACTCCTCATGCCTACAAGCAATTTCACGCTTGCGCACTACCCTGCGTACGGCGTACGTTCGCACCGTGCCGAACAACGAGATACTCATCAGCGGGGCCGGCATCGCCGGGCCCGCGCTGGCGTACTGGCTACGCAAGGCGGGCTGCGGAGTCACCATCGTGGAACGCGCGCCGGAACCCCGGCCGGGCGGGCAGACCGTGGATCTGCGCGGCGCCGGTCGTACCGTGATCGAGCGAATGGGCCTCATGGACCGGGCCAGGGCGGAGTGCGTGGACCAACGCGGCCTCGCACTCGTCGATGCCTACGGCCGGACCACCGCGCGGATGCCCGCCGACAGCTTCGGCGGCGAGGGGATCGTCTCCGAGATCGAGATTCTCCGCGGCGATCTCGCCCGCCTGCTGTACGAGGCCACCCTGCCGGACACGGAGTACCTGTTCGACGACACCGTCACCAGGATCGATCAGGACGCCGACGGGGTCGCCGTCACCTTCGAGAACGCCGCGCCACGACGGTTCGGGCTGGTCGTCGGCGCGGACGGGCCGCACTCCGTGGTGCGGGCGCTGGCCTTCGGCCCGGAGCAGGAGTTCGTCCGTCCGCTCGGGCTCTACACGGCCTGGTTCACCGCCGCCGCCGGCGACGACGACTGGGAACTCGACGGCTGGTACCTGATGCACAACGCACCCGGCGGGCTGGTCGCCTCCGCGCGGCCCGGCCGCCTCCCCGGCGAGATCAAGGCCGGCCTCAGCTTCCGCTCGGCCCCGATCCCGTACGACCGCCGCGACGTCGCCGCCCAACAGGAGATCGTGGGCCGGCGCTTCGCCGGAGTCGGCTGGCAGACCCCACGTCTGGTGCGCGCCATGCGTACCGCGCCGGACTTCTCCTTCGATTCCATGGGCCAGGTCCGCCTCGGCCGCTGGACGCGCGGCCGGGTGGCGCTGCTCGGCGACGCCGGATACTGCGCGACCCCGCTGACCGGCCTCGGGACCAGCCTGGCCCTGGTCGGCGCCTACGTCCTGGCCGGCGAACTCGCCGCCGCCGATGGCGACCACCGCACGGCCTTCCGCCGCTACGACGAGGTGATGCGCCCGTACGTAACCCAGGCCCAGCAGCTCCCGCCGGGCGGTGCCGCGGGATTCGCGCCTTCGAGCCGGTTCGGCATCCGCCTGCGCGACCTCTCCATGCGCCAGATGACCCGCTGGCCGATGCGGCGCCTGCTCGCCGCGCAGTTCGCCAAAGCCGGGGACATCGCGCTGCCGGAATACGGCCTCGCCGCGAACGTACGCTGAGCGGCTCCCGGCCACGGGCCGCCGGAGGTTCGCGAGCTTGCCGCGGCGACCGACCGCCCAGTTCCCCCGTACCCCCGTCCCCCGTCGTCCCGCCGTCCCGTCACAAGACGTCGGCGAGGCGGTCCACTTGACTCGGGTCAAGGCCGTAGCAGTAGAGCATGACCTCGTCGGCTCCGAGGTTCGCGAAGTCGGTGATCGCCGTGCGGATCGCCGACGGCGTGGTGAGCATTCCGTTCACCATCTGGTCGGCCCTGCCGGTGAAGGCGTAGTACGCGTGCATGTTGGCCTGGGCGTCGTGGACCACGTCGTCGGGGCCGAGCGCGACGTTGACCTGCGCGACGATGCGCGGTTCGCCGTCGCGGCCGTACTCCTTCCAGAACCTGCGTGCGGTATCGAACAGGCCGCCTGCCCAGGAGGGCGCCGCGGCGGCGAGGAAGCCGTCGCCCCAGCGTGCGACGCGTTCGATCGCGGCGGGCTTGAACCCGCCGAAGAGCACCTCGGGGCCGCCGGGCCGGGCGGGCGCGGGACCGATCGGGCCGGCGCCGTCGCCGTGCGGCTCGCCGGACCACAGGCGGCGCATCACCGCCATCTGCTCGTCGAGGCGTCGGCCTCGGGTGCGCATATCGATTCCCGTGACGTGGTGATCGTCGTCCCGGCCGCCGATGCCCAGGCCGAGGACCAGGCGGCCCCCGGTCATCCGGTCCAGGGTGGCGGCCTGCTTGGCGAGGAGGGCGGTGTCGCGCAGCGGGGCGAGCAGCACCTCGGTCTGGACGCGAATGCGGGAGGTGGTGCCCGCGAGGACGGCGAGTGCGACCAGGGGCTCGGGGTTGTCGTAGACGAGCCGGTCGAGCAGGCCGAGTGTGCTGAACGGCCCGTCGTCGGCGCGCTGGGCCCAGGTGAGCAAGGCGGCAGGGTCGGCGATGGGCAGGCCGATTCCGACGTTCATGAAGGAGACCTCCGAAAGGAAGGGTCGACAAAGTCTGCTGCCGCCCCTCCGGCACCTCAGCGAGGTGGGACGTTCCCGCCCTGCGGCGTGCTTCTGGGGAACGTCTCGTCGAAGTGATCTCACCGTAGAGCGATTCGGCTCGATGGGACAAGCCGATTTCTGACGCGACGAACAAGCCCGCCCCTGACTTCCAGTGGGGCTGACGCCGGTTCGAGGCTGAGCGGTATGCCGACTGTGCGTCGAGCTGGGCTCGTTGCTCCGAACAGGGCGCGTAACGCCCGTTCATCGGCATTTATGATCTTGAACATGGGACGGATACCGGAAGTGGTGTTGCGGGGTCGAGGCGTCGTCTTCCGGTTGGAGACGTACACGGTGCGGGTGATGCGCGGTCGCGTCACCTGGACGGTTCCGCTGGCGGCGATCGAGCATGTCGAGCACGCAGGAGGACACGTCCTCCTTAAACTGTCCCGCGATGCCGCTGTTAGCACCGAGGACAACAACGCTTTCACGCTCACCACCCGCAACACCACCGCCGCCGACGCTTTCGTCCGACAGTTGCGTACCGCCCTGAGACGCCGTTCGGCCTCGGCGCAGGGGCCGACCCAGGTGGTGAGGGAGGTCACCGGGCGTCGCCTGCCGCGCCTTCCGCCCATTTCCGCGGGCGGAATGATCGCTCTTGGGGTCGGGCCGTATATCGCTTTCTTCTACGTGGCCGGGGAAAAGGGCGCCGAAGTGGGCATCGGCGGTCTCATGATGGCCATCATGATGTTCTACTGCCCTTTCGGCTGGCTGATGCTGTACATAGGCTGGACCAAGGTGATGCGCGACGCTCTGATTCTGCGACGGCGTGGCATCACCGTCCCCGGCCGTATCCGGGACTACGCCTGGCACCGCATCTCGAAGGACCAGTCGGAATGGCGCCCCGTCTACGAGTTCCGGACGCTGGAGGGCCGACACCTCGTCGTCACCCAGCCGGTCGGCCGCACGCACAAGGGCGAAAAGGGCCCGGTGGACGTGACCTACGATCCGCTGTCGCCGACTCGCGTCAGAAACCTCCGCGACAAACGCCTCACCATCAGCGGCATCGCCCAGACGTTCTTCGGCATGCTCGGAGTCGTCTTGATGGTCATCCCGTTGTGGCTGTTCATCTCCGCGCTGCTGACGGGGTGGTGAACGGCGGCCCTGAGCGGCGGGTCGCCGACGGGCCAGGGCCCCGGGCGGTGAGGCGCGCTGCGCTGCGTCTGGTGCCCCTTTCCGTCTGGGGAACGGTTGTCACCCGTAGAAGAGGGACCCACGGCTGGGGGAAAACGCCACCCGAAGGCCATCGCACCAGGTATGCCCGATGCGCCAGGTCCGCTGTTCAACAGAGTGCACTTGCCGCCCGATTCGGCACCCGAAAAGGAACTATTGCCGGGCGGCAACCGCACACTACCTACCGGTAGCCACCTGCGAAACGCAGCGGATGCCCCAACGCCCGGCACCTGTACCGGAGTCGGCGGTCAGTGCGTCCGAGGGGGGCGGGGCGAGGTCGTAACCTGTGCACAGGCCGTCGCTGAGCCGGGTCAGCGACTACTGTTCGCGGTCGCGGCCTGGGCGGCCCTGGACAGCGCACCGACCTTCGCGGCCATCGCCGTAAGGGAGCAGGCCAGGACGCCAAGAGCAGCCGGGCGGATCAGGGCACTCCGCGCGGGGTTGCGCCCCGGCCCGCCCCTCGTTACGTCGCCTCGGCTCGCTCGAATGCCGAGTACGCCGGGCACCGCGCGAACCACACGATGCGTGCCGTCGCTCCGGGGTACCGGCCGAGCCAAACGAAGACAACGGCGAGGTCGGATAGCCCCATGCCGGTCGTACTCCACTGTTGGCGACAGCCGTGATGGGGTGGAGGGGTGGGTTCGTCGGACGGCGGGTGAGGTGCTGCCGCGTTGGGCGGCATTGTGCGTGGGTGAGTGCGGGTTTCGTCTCGGACCCTCCGGGCCCAAAGCGCCGGCAGCGGGAGGGAGGGGGCGGGGCGGATGCCGGTTCGCTGCCTGCCGCACGGTACGTGGCCGAGGTTAAGGCTGGCTCCGCTGCGCTGCGCCGCTGGCTGCTGCCGCGAAGTGGTCGTTGCGAGTTGGTCGGGTGCGGGCGCGTCTCGGACCCTCCGGGTCCAAGGCACCTGTAGCGACGGGAAGCTCCGCTGCGCTCCGCAGGTGGCTACTGGCAGGTAGGGTGCGGTTGCCGCCCGACAAAAGCGCCTTATGGGACGCGGAATTGGGAGGTAACTGCACTCTGTTGAAGGGTGGACCTGGCACATCGGACATACCAGGCGCGCTCGCCGTCAGAGTGGAGTTTCCCCAGCCGTGGGCCGCTGTCGTACGGGCGGAAACCGCACCCGTACGGCCAGTGCACCCCCAGGTGCAGCGCAGCGCGCCGCATTCCCCGGCCCCCGCCGACATCCCGCCCGCAGCCAACGACCCACAGCCCCCAACTCCCCCTCACTCCGGCTGCCGTGGGCCGCAGGCCCGAAACGCCCCCGCACCCGAAGAACCCACCCCCACCCCATCGCGGTAGCAGCCAGCGGCGCAGCGCAGCGGAGCCAGCCTTAACCTCGGCCACGTAC
>NZ_JBHVHQ010000212.1:0-11126 GCF_042800135.1 Streptomyces sp. NPDC057654
GACCGGGTCCCGGTTGTCCCGCATCCAGCCGTGCAGGGCGTGGGCCAGCTCGGCCATGGTGTCCTCGTACGCCGGATCGCCGGCGACGTTCTCCATCTCGTACGGATCGCGCACCAGGTCGTACAGCTCCAGCGGCGGACTGGAGCCGACGGAGGGGCCGTTCAGATCGGCGGGCAGGCTCCGGTGCATCCACGACTGGGTGGGGTCCATCGTGCGGGGAGCGTTGGCGAAGTTGACGACGAGCTTGTGCGTCGTGGAGCGCGCGCAGCGCTTGGGGTCGTAGTACGTGTGGTGGGTGAGCTGGCCGTAGACATACTCACGCGGGGTGCGGCCGTGCTCGACGAGCGGTACGAGGCTCGTACCGGCGTACTCCGCCCGCGGCGCGCCGACCAGTTCGAGGAGTGTGGGCACCACGTCCACATGGCTCACCAGGGACGCGACGCGTGTCCCCGCCCACGCCTCGCGGCCCGGCACGCGCATCATCAGGGCCACTTCGAGGCCGGGGTCGTAGAGGGTGCACTTGGCGCGGGGGAGGGCGAGGCCGTGGTCGGTGGTGAACACGACGAGGGTCTCGTCCCGCAGCCCGAGCGCGTCGAGGGAGGCGAGTACGCGGCCCACGCCCTCGTCCATGTGGTGCACGGCGCCCTGGAGTTCGGCTATCTCCTCGCGCGCCGCGGCGTCGTCGCGCAGGTAGGGCGGCACGGTGTGGCCGAGCGAGCTGTCGGCGTGGACGGTGTCGCCGAGGAACCCCATCACGCCGGGAGGGTCGTTCCTGGAGGGCGTGCGGTGCGGTTCGTGGAAGCCGACCTGGAGGTAGAAGGGCGCTCCGGAGCCCGCGGCGCGGCGCAGCGCCTCGGCGGCGCGGTCGACGACGGTATCGCGGTCGCCCCCGGCGCGTACCCGGTCGAAGCCCAGGCGCGCGGCCACGACGTCGTCCGGCAGGACTTTGGACTCGTGGTGGACGCCGACGAGTTCGCTGTAATAGCCCGCGCCCTTCAGCCGGTGGGCGAGGTGGGTGTCCGGCTGCCGCAGATCCCAGCCGAACGGATCGTGGGAGAGGCCGAGCACCCCGTTCGTCTGCGGATAGTCGCCGGTGAACAGCGAGGCCCGCGCCGGGCTGCAATGGGGCGCGGTGGCGAAGGCGGCCTCGAAGACGGCGGACTCCGCCGCCAGCGCGTCCAGATACGGCGTCGCCACCGTGCGTACGCCGTACGTACCGAGGAACCGTCCCAGGTCGTGGCAGTGCAGGAGCAGGATGTTGCGGGCCGCCGGGGGCGCCGGGGCCGCGGTGCGGTGGGCCGTACGGTCCGCGTGTCGGGTGGCAGTGCTCATCCCATTCGCTCCAACTCCTCGCGCGTGAGCGCGTGCTGGAGGGGCTCGCCGCGGAGGAAGCGGCGGACCTCCTCCACGACGATGTGTCCGGCGCGGCGGCGGGAATCGACGCTTGCCCCGGCAAGGTGCGGGGTCAGCAGGACGTTGGGCAGGAGGCGCCAGCGGTCGTCGGCGGGCAGCGGCTCGGTGTCGAACACGTCGAGCGCCGCGTCGAGCCGCCCGGAGGACACGGCGGCGAAGAGCGCGTCCATGTCGACGAGCGAGGGGCGGGCCGTGTTGACGAACAGTCCGCCGTCGCGGATCGCCGCGACTTCCGCGGGGCCGATCATCCCGCGCGTCTCGGGAGTGGCGGGGGCGTGCAGGGCGACGACATCGCCCCAGGCGAGGACCTCGTGCAGGCCGGCGGCCAGCGGAGCGAGGGGGTCGGGCGCCGACAGGTAGGGGTCGTACACCCGGATGTCCGCGCCCAGCGCCCGGCACATCTCGATGTAGCGCCGTCCGGTGCGCGAGGCGCCGATGACGGCGATGCGCGCACCGGATATCTCACGGGCGCGCTCGCCGCGCCGGGCCGACCGCCAGTCGGCCCCGGAGCGCAGGGCCCGGTCCAGCCGGTGCGTACGGCGCAGCAGCGAGAGGGTGAAGGTGAGGGACAGCTCCGCGACCGAGGGCGCCATGGCGGCCCCGGCCTGCGAGACGGGGATTTGGGCGGCCCAGAAGCCGTCGTCGACCAGGGCGTGCAGCGAGGACGCGGCGTGCATGACGAAGCGCAGGTCGGGGGCGAGGGCGAGGCGGTCGGCGTCGAGGCGGGGGAAGCCCCACGCGGTGACGAACACCGTGACTCCGGCAGCCGCCTGACGGAACGTCTCGGGGTCGTGCAGCGCGGCGGGTTCGAGGGCCGAGATCTGTCCGAGGCGGTTCAGGGCGTTTTGGGACTCCGGCGGGAAGAAGGCGTTCCGTTCGGCTGCCGCGATGCCGAGAAGGACGCGAGGTGGGGTGGAGCTGCGGATATCCGGCTCCCGGCCGTCTCCGAGGTGAGGGCTCATGCCGCGGAAGCTAGCCAGAGGGGTTAACTTCTGTCAATGACCGAATTAAATTGAGCGCAGCCCTGTACCCGGTCGAGGGGATGGTGCTGATCGGTCATGTCCCCACGCTCGAATGGCCAGTTGGTCAGTCATGTCCCCCCATGCTCCTCTGTGAAAGGGAGCCACATGAGACACCGCAGCACAGCACGCGCCCGCCGGAAGGCACGTGTCATCGGCGGGGTGACGATCGCCGTCGCCCTGATAGCCGTGGCCCCCACCGCCTACGGCTCGTTCACTTCGGGATCGGGATCGGGATCGGGATCGGGCTCAGGTACGGGGTCGGGCTCCGGCTCGGGCAGGGCCGCCGCGTTCCCGAAGTCATGCACGGAGAAGGCGGACGGCAAGACCGTCTTCAGCGACGGCTTCGAGGGCAGCGCCCCGGACTTCGACTTCGCCAGGCACCGCTACGACGGTGAGAACGCCGCGGCCTCGATCACCGCCGCGAACGCCCCGGTCGTCGACGGAAAGCAGTCAGGGCTGTTCACCGTGCACGGCGACAAGAAGTCATGGCGCGCGGAGACCGCCAACGACGCGATCGGCTACGGCGCCTACCGGTTCCGGTTCTCCGACTATCTGCCCAAGGACTGGGAAGTGTCGAACTTCGATACGATCCTCGCCCAGTGGCACGGTAAGCCGCTGTCCGACGGGAAGAACACCAACCCGCCCATCGCGCTCTCCGTGCGCAACTCCACCTGGCTCCTGAACGTGTTCTGGCTGGAGCACCCGGACGACACCAAGCCGCAGCGCAAGACGTACGAGCTCGGCGCGGTGAAGACCGGACAGTGGAACCACTGGACGTTCGACATCGACTGGTCCACTCCGGACCACCCCGGTCGCCTCACGGTGTGCCGCAACGGTGAGGAACTCGCCAGCCGCACCGGGGCGAACAACTACCACCAGCCCGAGGAGCCCTACTTCAAGCTGGGCATCTACCGCCCGTCGTGGAACCCCGCCAAGGGCCGCGACTATCCGCCCGGTTCCGTCGTGCGGGTCTACGACGACGCGGTGTCTGTAACCGCACTCGACGGTCCGTCGTAGCGGTCCGCTGAAGACGAAGGGGTGGCCGAGGAGCGGTTGCTGCCTCGGCCGCCTCGGCGCTCGGCGGTATTCAGTGTCGGGCAGGCCACCGGTGTCATCGGAGGGTGGGTGTGGTGATCGCTGTGGTTTCGAGTGCGAGTTCCGCCGCGCCGGTGAGCTGGAGTTGGTCGGCGTCGATGGGGGTGAGCGGGGGGACGTGGGGGATGCGGCCTTGGAGGCGGGTTTCGATGGCGGGGATGAGGAGGTCGCCGCCGTGGTGGAAGGTGCGGCCGCCGAGGGCGACGACATCCGGGCTGATGAGGACGGCGATGTCGGCGATGACGAGGGCGAAGTCGTCGGCGAGTTGGCGTACGAGTCTGCCGGCCGCCGGTTCGCTGTGGCGGGCGGCGGTGAAGAGGTGTTGCAGTGCGGCGTAGCCGGGGGCGTCGCTGCCGTCGATGCCGCCGTTGCTGTCCGCCTCGGCGATGCGTTGGCGGATGCCGTTGAGGCCGACGCTGGATTCGAGGTCGCCGAAGCCGGGCCAGGGCCGGTTGAGGGAGCGGCGTTCCATGAGGAGGTAGCCGACCTCGCCGGCTGCGCCGAGTCGGCCGCGGTGGAGCTGCCCGCCGAGGACGAGCCCGGCGCCGACGCCGGTGTCGGCGACCAGGGCGACGAGGTGCTGGACGCCGGGCGGGGCGGTGTGGCGGTGGGCGGCGAGGGCGATGAGGTTGACGTCGTTCTCGATGGCGGCGGGGATGCCGAGTTCCTCGGTGAGCCGTACGCCCAGGGGCATGCTCGACCAGCCCAGGGCGGGGGCGAATTCCACGAGGCCGTCGTGTCCGGTGGCCACGCCGGGCACACCGACGGCGACCGCGCGGGGCGGCGCGCCCAGGGCGTCGGCGGCCTGGGAGAGCTGGGTGGCGAAGGCGATGACCTGCTCGATGAGGGCGGGGGCTCCGTCGCCTTCGTGCAATGGCCGGTTGAGGTGGTGGCGGGTGTGGCCGGTGAGGTCGCAGACGGCGCCGTGGAGGGTGTCGCTGCCCAGGGTGAGGGCGAGGACGCTCTGGGCCTGGGCGTTGAAGCGGATGAGCTGGGCGGGGCGGCCGCCGCGTGAGGGCGCGCGTTCGTCGTCGGTGACGAGGCGGTCCGCCTTGAGTGTGTCGAGGAGGCGGTTCACGGTTGCCGGGCTGAGTCCGGTCTCGTCGATGATGCGCTGGCGTGACATGGGGCCGGATGTGCGCAGGGTGTCCAGCACGATCGTGCGGTTGACCTGCGACACGGTCCGGGTGGTCGCGGTCTGCCGACGCGTCGCGGGCGTCCCCCTGTTGACGTTGCCGCTCATCGGTGCCTCTCGGTGGTAGTCGGGCGTGCGAGTCCCCGCATCCTATTTACCGCTCAGAGCGAACTAAAAGTTTCCCCATCTCGGTCGCGGATCTTGACGGTTCAAGAAAACCAATGGAACTCTTCCCGGCAACTTCACTATCACACCAAGTGGAAAGCCTGAGGAGTGCCATGACAGCAACACCTGTTCCTGCCGGAGACGACACGGACGGCGGACTCTCCCGACGCAGCGTTCTGCGGCTGGGCGGCGCGGGCGCCGCGGCTCTGGCCGCCACCTCCCTGCTGGTCCCGTCCGCGGAGGCGTCGGAGGTGCCGGAGGTGTCGGAGGAGGCGACCGCCGGTCGCCATGGGCCGTCGGTCACCGACCTGGGTCCCGGCATCGTCGGATTCTCCCTGATGAGCGGCCTGTTGATCGGTGACACGGTCTATATCGGGTCCCGGAATCTGAGCCCCAGCCGGCTCGCCGCCTTCCACCTGCCCACACGTAAAGTCACCGCTTCCACGGACCTGGGCCCGGGGAAGTTCGTCCAGGGCCTGGCGGCCTCGCCCGACGGGCGCTACCTCTACGCCGGAGTCGTCTACCACGGCGACGGCGACCAGCCCAACCTGTTCGTATGGGACCTGAACAGGCCGAACGTGCCGGCCAAGGCCCTCGGCCGGATCCCCGGTCTGAACGTCCGCAGGCTGACAGTGGCGCCGGACGGCATGCTGTACGCGGTGGGGATGGAGGCGGATCCGGGCATCTGGGAGATCGAACCGGCCACCGGGAAGATCACCAACATCGGCGTCCCGGACCCCGGCGCGACACAGGCCCGTGCGGTGTCGGCGTCGGCGACCACGGTCTACTTCGGGGCGGGCAGCAACCTGTCCGGGGGCGGCGGCGCCAGCCGGGCGTCGCTGTTCGCCGTGGACCGCACGACGCACAAGATGCGGTCGATCCTGCCCAAGGAGCTGGCCCCTGCGGCGGCGATCCGCGACCTGGAGGTGATCGGCGACCGCCTGTACGTGGGGACGGAGGGCGGCACGCCCACGTCGTTGTTCGCGGAGATCGACACCACCGACCCGACGACCTACACCGTCCTGGCGACGGAGGGCAAGACGTCCAAGCTGTTCCGCAGGCACGGCGACGACGTCTACTTCACGGCGGGCGAGGGCGTCTACCGCTACGCGACCGGGGCGAAGAAGATCCACCCGGTACCGCACGGGGACGCGGATCTGGGCGAGTTGTGGGGGCTGGACTACTGGAACGGGTCGGCGGTGGTCACCTCGGGCGCCGGGTTCGTCGGCGAGATCGACCTCACCGCCCCCAAGCTGACCAGGACCGACCTGACGGCGGCGGGCGCCCCGGCCGGCGCGGAGCTGGGGATGTCGGTGACCGCCGGCGGCGGCCGCGTCTATGTGGGCGGCAACGGCTCCATGGACGTTCACCGGCTGTCCACGGGCAAGACCGTCCACCTGGATTTTCCGGGTGAGGCCAAGGACGGGGTGGTGGTCGGCCGCACCCTGTACACCGGCCAGTACAGCTCGCAGGGCATCTGGACGTACGACCCGCGAAAGGGCGGTGGGCCGCATCAGGCGGTGGCGTTGCCGGTGGAGCAGAACCGGCCGCAGGGCGTGTGCTGGGATCCGGTGCACCGCCGGCTGCTGGCCGGGGTGCAGTGCGACACCGAGGGCGGCGGCGCGTTCGCGGTCTACGACCCGGCCAGCGGCAAGGTGAAGGTGCACGTCAACCCGTTCGACGAGAACCAGATGGTCCGCGCGGTGACCAGCTACCGGGGCGTGGCCTACCTCGGCGGCGACAACCCCTACTCGTCCGGGCCGCGGGGGGAGATCGCGGCGTGGGATCCGGTCGCGGGCCGGCAACTGTGGCGGCTGGACCTTGGGCAGAAGCGGGCCGTGAACAGCCTGATCGTGCGGCGGGGCCTGCTGTACTGCCTGTGCCTCAAGGGCGAGTTCTTCGTGATCGACGTCAAGACCCGTGCGGTGGTGCACCGCGCCGACCTCGGCACCGCTCTGGTGCCGGGCGAGGTGACCTTCGCGATGAGCCGGGGGCGGGTGTATGCGGCGTCGGCGAGCACGCTGATGCGTTTCGCACCGGACACCTTCGCCGTCAGCACCGTGGTGGGCGGCCTGGGAGGGGAGTGGTACGGCATGCCCGACCTCGACGCCGACGAGCGGGGACGGCTCTACACCTTCCGCGGGCGCAACCTGATCCAGGTGACGGACTCCCACTGAGCGGGTGAGCCGGTCCGGGCTTCCCGATGCGCCCGGTGTCGTACGCCGCGTCGTTGAGGCAGCGTACGAGGCCGTGGCGTACGAGACCGCGGCGGACCGCGCGGCAGCTCAGGCCGTCAAGGTGCCAGAGGCGTCAGGGGTGTCAGGGGTGTCGGGGCATCAGGGCATCAGGGCATCAGGGTGTCAGGGTGTCAGAGCGCCGACGCCCCCGCCGCTCTGAGCGCCAGCACCACGGCGCCGTGCGCGGGCGAGTCCGGGCCCAGCGCGCTCGGGACCACGCGCTCCGACAGCGGGGGCGCGAGATGACCGCGCACCGCGGCCAGTACCTCCGGGCGCGACCCGATGCCGCCGGTCAGGACCGTCCGCGCCGGGTCGAGCACCGCGGCGACCATCCTGATGCCCAGCGCCAGATACGAGGCGTACTCGGCCACCGCCTGCTCCGCCCGGCGCTCCCCGGCCTCGGCGGCGTTGAGTACGTCCCGGGCCGAGCAGCTTTTGTCCCCGCCCAGGGACCGGTACGACCGGAGCAGGCCGGTGATCGACACCGTGTCCTCAAGTACACGGCTCCGGCCGATCGGAAGGTCCGCTATCTCGCCCGCGGCTCCGGTGTCGCCGCGGATCACGTCGCCGTCGTGCACGATGCCGAGCCCGATCCCCGTGCCGGCGGCGATCACGGCGAGCGTCTCTCCCGCGTGTCCGCCGAGGCGCTGTTCGGCCAGCGCGGCGGCGACGATGTCGTTCTCCACGGTCACCGGCAGGCCGAGCACGGCGGCCAGCTCGTCCGCGAGGGGCAGGCCGTCCAGCCCGGGGACGTTCGGGGCGCGGCTTATGACACCGGTGTCCGGGGCCACCACGCCGGGGACGCCGACGCCGACCGCCCGGACCCGGCCGGCTCCCAGCGCGCGGATCTGCCGGGTGAGCTGGCCGACCACGTCGTGCTCGGTGGGTTCCGTGGACGACTGCACCACCGTGCCGTTGTCGTCGGTCACCAGAGTGCGCACCTTGGTCCCGCCGACGTCGGCGCCGACGAAGTGGGCTTCGGTTCCTGCTTCGGCTTCGGCTTCGAGCGGGTGCGTACGCAGAGAAGTCAGCATGGGATGCTTTATATCAGGTCAAGAAGAAAGGGTCTTCAGTGCCTCCTGGGTGTGAGCTGCCGAGATGTCGATGGCAATCAACTCCTCTGCCGCTCTTGACCCGTGTCGCGCCTCGATGCATGCTTCCATTCATCTCAAGATGAGCAAAACAGTGATCAACGGAAGGAAGCCATGTCTCTCCTGAGGCAGAGCACCGCTCTCGACGGCTACCAGGGCCTCACCGCCTACGCCGGAGACCTGCACAACCACTGCGGCATCAGCTACGGCCACGGCAGCGTCGAGGACGCCTTCCGCAACGCCCGGCTCCAACTGGACTTCGCGACGGTCACCGGCCACGCGAGCTGGCACGACATGCCCGACGACCCGCCGCACGTCGCCGAATACCACCGGCTCGGCTTCGAACGGCTGCGCCGCGGCTGGGAGCACGTACAGGACGTCACCGAAGGCGCGCACGAGGACGGCCGGTTCGTCACCTTCCTGTCCTTCGAGTGGCACTCGATGACCTACGGCGACCACTGCGTGTACTACCCCTCCGGCCGCGGCCCGCTCGCGCCCTCCCAGGCGGGCAGCCTCGAAGAACTCCGCGGGACGCTGCGCGGACTCGGTGAGCAGGGCCTGCCCAGCATCATGCTGCCGCACCACATCGGCTACCGGCGCGGCTCCCGCGGCATCAACTGGTCGACGTACTCCGCCGAGCTCTCCCCGGTGATCGAGCTGCTGTCGATGCACGGCTGCGGCGAGGACGACCGGTCCCCGCGCCCGTATCTGCACACCATGGGTCCGCGGGACGCGGGCAGCACGGCGCTCACCGGACTGCGGGCGGGCCACCGGTTCGGCTTCATCGGCTCGACCGACCACCACAGCGCCCACCCCGGAAGCTACGGCTACGGCCGGGCCATGGTCTGGGCCGAGGAGCTGACCAGGGAGGCGATCTGGGACGCGATCACCTCCCGCCGCACGTACTGCGTCACCGGCGACCGCATCATGCTCGCGACCTCCCTCGACGGGAAGCCGATGGGCTCCGTCGTCGCCGCGCCGGGCAGCCGCCGGCTGGACGTCGCGGTGCGCGGCGGATCGGCGGTCGACTACGTCGAGATCGTGCGCAACGGCGAGATCATCGCGCGGGAGCGCCCCGCGGGCGGGCACGGCGAGGCGTTCGAGGGCGTCATCCCGGTCGGCTTCGGGTGGGGCGAGGTCGGGGTGCCCGCCGAGTGGGACGTCGAGCTGGAGGTCGTGGGCGGCCGGGTCGACGCGGTCGAGCCGCGGCTGCGCGGGTACGACGTCGTGGCGCCCAGCGACCGCGAGCCGGACTCCTTCTCGTTCTCCCGCTGGTCGCGGCCCGAGCGGGACCGGGTGGTGCTGCACACCCGCACGGACGGGAACCCGACGGTCATGACCGACGCTACCCAGCGGTTCGCCCTGCACGTCACCGGCGACTCGTCGACCAAGGTGGTCGCGCGGGTCAACGGGCGCGAGGTCGCGCACTCGGTGGGGGAACTGCTCGAAGGGCCTCGGGTCGGCTTCGTCGGCGGCTTCATCAGCGGCGCCTTCGTGTTCGACCGCGCCGAACCGCGGGCCGCGCTCGACCTCGACTGGTCGGTCGAGGACGCCGGGACCGGCGCCGACGAGGACTGGTACTACGTGCGGGTGCGCCAGTACAACGACCAGTACGCCTGGAGCTCGCCGATCTGGGCGACCCGCACCGGGCGGGAGGAGTGACCCGGGCCCACGGCGCATCCCGTGCGTCAGATGCATCCCGTGTATCAGATACATCTCGTGTATCAGCGGCATCCCATACATCAGGGGAATCAGGTGCATCGCGCACGGTGGCGGGCGTCGGCGGGCTCGTCGCCGCCCCGCGGAGTGGGATCGGATAATGGGCGTCCACGGCGGTCCGAAGCTGTCGGCGCGCCCCCACCGAACCACCACGAAAGGCCGGCCATGACCACAGGCACGCCCGCGCGCGGCGGCAGCCGGGAACAACCGCGGCGGCCCACGGCGACCAACCGCACCGCGGCCGAGGTCAACGCCACGGCGCTGCTGGAGCAACTGCGCGCGGCGGGACCGCAGCCGCTGTCGGAACTGGTGCAGCGCACCGGGCTCAGCACGGCGACGGTCAACCGGCTCGTGGACCGGCTGACCGAGGACGGGCTCGTGCTCGAAGCGGGCCGGACGGTGCCGACCGGCGGCAGGCCGGCCCGCCTGGTGAAGTTCAACGCCGAGGCCCGTTCGGTGCTGGCTCTCGACATCGGCAGCCACAAGATCGCCGGGGCGGTCGCGGACCTCGAAGCGCGCATGACCCGACGCCGTAAGCGCTCGATCCCCGCCAGTGAGGACGGGCGCCCCGGCCTGGACTTCTTCGAGGCGCTCGGCGACCTCGCGGCCACGCTCATCAAGGACGCCGCCGGCGGGCCGTCGCCGGTACGGGCGGTGGCCGTGAGCGTTCCGGGCGTCGTACGGCGGGACACCGGGCGGGTCGAATTCGCCCCGTCCTTGCAGTGGTTCGACCTGCCGCTGGGCGCGCTGCTGGAGGAACGCCTCGGCCTGCCCGTACGCGTCGCCAACGACGTGAACCTGCTCGCCCTGGCCGAACTCCGGCATGGCGCGGCCCGCGGCAGGCGCGACGTGCTGACGGTCGCGCTGGGCACCGGGGTCGGCGCGTCGCTCATCCTCGGCGGCGAACTCTACGGCGGCGGCCTCGGCGCGGCGGGGGAGATCGGCTACACGCTCCTCGGCAGGGAGTCGCTGGCCACGCCGTGGCCCGGGTTCGGCGACCTCGAATCGCGGGTCGGCACGGCCGGGATCCTCACGCGGATGCGCGAGCGGCGGGACGCCCTGCCGTCCGGTTTCGGCTCCGAGGACTTCCTGCGGCTCGCCCGTTCCGGCGACGCGGCGGCCACGGCCGTACTCGCGGAAGTCGTCGACGACTTGGCCCTGACCATCGGCAACGCGGCCTCGCTGCTCAATCCGGAGACGGTCGTGCTCGGCGGCGGCTTCGGCCGGGCCGCCGCCGACCTCCTCGTAC
>NZ_JBHVHQ010000213.1:0-11125 GCF_042800135.1 Streptomyces sp. NPDC057654
GAGCCCCCGCAGATCGGCTCGGAGCCCGCGATACCGGAGCCGGAACAGTTCCCCGTGCGCTCACGCCCCTCGCTCCAGGCCGTGACCGGCCCCGAGCCGATCGACCTCACCGCCGAGGACGACACTCAGACGATTCCGCGGCTCGACTCCCTTGAGGAGAAACTCAAGGAGATCGAGCGGCAGTTCGGCTGAGCCGCGGTGGTCCGCGGCGGACCGGACATCCCGGCATCAGGCCGGTCCGCCGTTCAGTTCGAACCACACGGCCTTCCCCACGCCGTGCGCCCGCACCCCCCAGGCGTCCGAGAGGGTGTGCACCAGTTGCAGACCCCGCCCCGACGTGTCGTCCGCGTGGGCCGCGCCGCGCAGCGTAGGGCGCCGTGCGATGAAGTCCCGCACCTCCACCCGGAGTCGGCCCTTCAGAAATCCGTCCGGGCCCTCGGCGATCGCGGCCGTGACCACCGCGCCGTCATCGGTGTGCACCAGTGCGTTCGCGACGAGTTCACTCGTCAGCAGTTCCGCGATATCGGCCTGTCCCGGCACCCCCCACTCCCGCAGCATTTCCCGCAGCGACCGGCGGACGTCGGCGACCGCCGACAGATCGGCGCGTCGGAGCCGCCTCATGAGATACGGCTGAATGTCCCCCTCCACGGGTTCGGAGGCATGGTGGGAACCCACACCGCAATGCCGGCTCCCCGCGCCTGCCCAACCTGAAATACGCCTCTTCATTCCTCCCCGCCCCGACCGCTCCCTCGACAGTCCGGCATCGAACACGTTCACGGGAATGCATGCCCCGCGTCACCGTGCCCGACTCCTGTTGAGCCGTCAACATGCCGATATGGGCGGCCGGTACGGGTGCGCCATAGCCCGAGCGGGAATTGATGCCATGACCATGAATGCGGTGACCGACGCCTAGGAGCCGTGATGCACAACGACCGACCACTGGTGGAAGGGCGCCTGGAACGGGCGCTCAGCCAGTTCATCCGGCCCGCGCAGTACGCGGAGCGGACCCCGCTGGCGCTCACCGTCTGGCACGCCCCCGGCGAGCCCGTGCCCGTACAGGAGGCGCTGAAGGCGTCGTACGAGCCCTTCGCGACCGGCACGGCCTGGGGGCGGCCCTGGTCGACGAGCTGGTTCCGGCTGGACGGCGCGGTGCCCGACGCGTGGGCGGGGCGGCGCGTCGAGGCGGTCGTCGACCCCGGTTTCTCCTGCGACGGCCCGGGGTTCCAGGCCGAGGGACTGGTCTACGACGCGTGCGGCGTGCCCATCAAGGGCGTCCACCCCCGCAACCGGCACGTGGCCGTCGCCGCCCGCGCCGCCGGGGGCGAGCCCGTCCACCTCCTCCTGGAGGCCGCCGCCAACCCGGCCGTACTGCGCCACGGCTTCACCCCGACCGACCTCGGCGACGTCCTGACCTCGGGCGACAGGCCGCTGTACCGCTTCGCCTCGGCGGATCTGGCCGTACTCGACGAGAACGTGTGGCACCTCCTCCTCGACATCGACGTGCTCGTCGAACTGATGCGGGAGCTGCCCGACGGCCGGTCGCGGCGCCACGAGATCCTGCGCGCCCTGGAGGATCTGCTGGACGCGCTGGACCTGCACGACGTCGCGGGGACCGCGGCGGCGGGCCGGGCCGCGCTGGCCGAGGTGCTCGCCCGGCCCGCGCATCCGAGCGCGCACCGCGTCTCGGCGACGGGCCACGCGCACATCGACTCGGCGTGGCTGTGGCCGCTGCGCGAGACCGTGCGCAAGGCGTCCCGTACCTTCGCCAATGTCACGGAGCTCGCCGACGAATATCCGGAACTGGTCTTCGCGTGTTCGCAGGCGCAGCAGTACGCGTGGGTGAAGGAGAATCAGCCGCACATTTGGGAGCGCATCAAGCGGGCGGTGCAGGAGGGGAATTGGGAGCCGGTCGGATCGATGTGGGTCGAGTCCGACGCGAATATGCCGGGCGGCGAGGCACTGGCCCGTCAACTGGTGCACGGGAAACGCTTCTTCCTGGAGGAGCTGGGGGTGGAAACGGAAGAGGTGTGGCTGCCCGACTCCTTCGGCTATACGGCCGCATTCCCGCAGCTCGCCAAGTTGGCCGGAATCCGTTGGTTCCTCACCCAGAAACTCTCCTGGAACCAGTCGAACCGAATGCCGCACCACACCTTCTGGTGGGAGGGCATCGACGGCACCCGCGTTTTCACGCATTTCCCTCCGGTGGACACGTACAACTCCCAGTTCAGCGGCGCGGAGCTCGCCCATGCCGAGCGCAATTTCGCCGAGAAGGGCCGTGCCACGCGCTCGCTCGTGCCGTTCGGCTGGGGCGACGGGGGCGGCGGCCCGACCCGCGAAATGCTGGAGCGGGCCCGGCGGCTGCGGTCGCTGGAGGGGTCGCCGCGCGTCGAGATCGAACGGCCGGCGGCCTTCTTCGCGGCGGCGGAGGAGGAGTACGGGGCCCAGGCGCCCGTCTGGTCGGGCGAGCTGTACCTGGAGTTCCACCGGGGCACGTACACGACGCAGGCGAAGACGAAGCAGGGCAACCGGAGGTCGGAACACCTGCTGCGGGAAGCCGAGTTGTGGGCGATGGCGGCATCTCTTGACGACCCGTCATACGTCTATCCGTACGACGCGCTGGACCGGATCTGGAAGACGGTGCTGCTGCACCAGTTCCACGACATCCTGCCCGGCTCCTCCATCGCCTGGGTGCACCGCGAGGCGCGCGACACATACGCGCGGGTGGCCGCGGAGCTGGCGGAGATCACGGCGGAGGCGGTACGGGCGCTGGGCGGGGGCGACAGCGAGAACGGCGAGCCAGCCGGGCTCGCCGTGCTCAACGCCTCGCCGTACGAGCGGCGCGACGTCGTCTCCCTCGACCCCGACACCGCCCGGACACTGCCGCCCGACGCCCGTACCCAGCAACTACCCGACGGCAGCGTGGCGTTGAGCTCCTTCGCCCCGGCGCTCGGGGTCGCGCCCCTGGAGGGAAGCGACACGGCGGAGACGGTGAACGGGACCGCCGAGGACGGTTCGTACGTGCTCGACAACGGCCTGCTGCGTGTCACCGTCGACCGCCGCGACGGCCTGATCACGTCCGTACGGGACCTGGCCGCGGGGCGCGAGGCGCTGGCCCCCGGCGGGCGCGGCAACCTGCTGCAACTGCACCCCGACCACCCCAACCAGTACGACGCCTGGGACATCGACCGGCACTACCGGCGCAAGCACACCGACCTCACCGACGCGGTGTCCGTCGAGCTGACGGCGTCCGGCCCGCTGCGCGCCGAGGTCACGGTCGTACGCGCCTTCGGGGCGTCGCGCGTCGAGCAGACGCTGCGCCTGGACGCGGGGGCGAAGCGGCTCGACGTCGTCACGGACGCCGACTGGCACGAGTCGGAGAAGGTGCTCAAGGCCGCCTTCCCGCTCGACGTGCATGCCGAACGGAGCGCGGCCGAGATCCAGTTCGGGCATGTGCACCGGCCGACGCACGCCAACACCAGCTGGGACGCGGCCCGTTTCGAGATCTGCGCGCACCGCTGGCTGCGGCTCGCCGAGGCCGGCTACGGCGTCGCGCTGCTCAACGACTCGACGTACGGGCACGACGTGACGCGGACCCCGCACGAGCGCGGGCTCGGCACGACCGTACGGCTCACCCTGCTGCGCGCCCCGCACAGCCCGGACCCCGAGACCGACCAGGGCACGCACCGCTTTGCGTACGCGCTGCTGCCGGGGGCGGCGGTGGGCGACGCGGTCGCCGAGGGGCTCGCGCTCAACCTGCCGCTGCGGGTAACGGCCGCGCCCGCACGCCCGCCACTGGTCTCGGTGAGCGATCCGGCGATCACCGTCGAGTCGGTGAAGGCGGCGGAGGACCGCGGCGGGGATGTGGTGGTGCGGCTGTACGAGTCGCGGGGCGGGCGGGCCGAGGGGATGCTGCGCGCCGGGTTCCCGGTCGCGCGGGCGGAGGTGACGGACCTGCTGGAACGGCCGCTGCAACCGGCCGGGGCGGGGCCGGAGGGGATCGCGGTGTCGCTGCGGCCGTTCCAGATCCTGACGCTACGTCTGAGCCCGCATAGGCGATGATGGTCCGTCAGGGGCGGGGCACGTTGCGGAGGTTGGAGCGGGCCATCTGAAGCATCCGGCCCACTCCGCCGTCCAGCACGATCTTTCCGGCGGACAGCGCGAAGCCGCTGACCATCTCGGCGCTGATCTTCGGCGGGATGGAGAGGGCGTTCGGGTCGGTGACGATGTCCACGAGCGCCGGGCCCTTGTGGGCGAAGGCGTCGCGCAGTGCGCCCCGTACCTGCTTGGGCTTCTCGACGCGCACGCCGTACGCGCCCGCCGCCCGCGCGATGGCCGCGAAGTCGGGGTTGTGGTTGGTCGTGCCGTACGACGGGAGACCGCCGACCAGCATCTCCAACTCGACCATGCCCAAGGCGGAGTTGTTGAAGAGGACCACCTTCACCGGCAGGTCGTACTGGACGAGCGTGAGGAAGTCGCCCATCAGCATGGTGAATCCGCCGTCGCCCGACATCGAGACGACCTGCCGGTCGCGGTCGATGAACTGCGCGCCGATCGCCTGCGGCAGGGCGTTTGCCATCGAGCCGTGGGTGAACGAACCGATCACCCTGCGGCGGCCATTGGGGGTGAGGTAGCGGGCCGCCCACACATTGTTCATGCCCGTGTCGACGGTGAACACGGCGTCGTCGGCGGCCTCCTCGTCCAGGATCGAGGCGACGTACTCCGGGTGGATCGGCACGTGCTTGTCGACCTTGCGGGTGTACGCCTTGACGACGCCTTCGAGCGCGTCGGCGTGCTTCTTGAGCATCTTGTCGAGGAACTTGCGGCTCGGCTTGGCCCGCACCTTCGGCGTCAGGCAGCGCAGCGTCTCGCGTACGTCGCCCCAGACGGCGAGGTCGAGCTTGGAGCGGCGGCCGAGGTGCTCGGGGCGCACATCGACCTGGACGATCTTCACGTCGTTCGGGAGGAAGGCGTTGTACGGGAAGTCGGTGCCCAGCAGGATCAGCAGGTCGCACTCGTGCGTGGCCTCGTACGCGGCGCCGTAGCCGAGCAGACCGCTCATGCCGACGTCGTACGGGTTGTCGTACTGGATCCACTCCTTGCCGCGCAGCGCGTGCCCCACCGGGGACTTCACCCGCTCCGCGAACTCCATCACCTCGTCGTGCGCGCCCGCCGTGCCGCTGCCGCAGAACAGGGTGACGCGGTCGGCGTCGTCCACCATGCGGGCGAGCGCCTCGATCTCGGCGTCTCCGGGCCGTACGGAGGGGCGCGCGGTGACGATGGCGTGCTCGATGGAGCGCTCCGGGGCCTGCTCGCCGGCGATGTCGCCGGGGAGCGAGATGACGCTGACGCCGCCCTGGCCGATGGCGTTCTGGATGCCGGTCTGGAGGACGCGCGGCATCTGCTGCGGGTTGGAGATCAGCTCGCTGTAATGGCTGCACTCGCGGAACAGCTGGTCGGGGTGGGTCTCCTGGAAGAAGCCGGTGCCGATCTCGCTGCTCGGGATGTGGGAGGCGATGGCGAGGACGGGGGCCATGGAGCGGTGCGCGTCGTACAGGCCGTTGATGAGGTGGAGGTTGCCGGGGCCGCAGGAACCGGCGCAGGCCGCCAGCTTTCCGGTGAGCTGGGCCTCGGCTCCGGCCGCGAAGGCGGCCACTTCCTCGTGGCGGACCTGGATCCAGTCGATGGCGGCGTTACGGCGGATGGCGTCCACGATGGGGTTGAGACTGTCGCCGACGACACCGTAGAGCCGCTGCACCCCGGCCCTGACCAGGATGTCCACGGTCTGCTCCGCCACGGTCTGCTTCGCCATTGCGCGCTCGTCCCTTCGGGTGCTGCCGGTCGCTCCCGCTCCGGTTGTGCGGGAGCCACCGTCCATCAACCCATGGATCGCGCCGCTATGCCTCCCAGACGACGCACGCGGTGCGGTCGTCGGCGTAGCCCTTCACGCGAAGCTGGGCGTCGGCCAGGAACGCCGCGAGGCCGGGCGGCCGGGCGCCGGGCCCGTCCCCCGTCGACCAGCGTTCGGCGAGCCGCTCGCCGAACGCGGGCTCGCCGCGGAGCGGGTCGGCGAGGCCGGGGGTACAGAGGAGGAGGGCGTCGCCGGGGAGGCCGGAGCAGAGCTGGAAACGGAAGGGTTCGGCGGGGCCGGGGCCCGCCCCCACGACCCCAAGGTCGACGGTGATGCGGTCACCACCGCTTCCCTGCCCCGCGTCGGCCTGCTCCAGGTCCTGCCAGGCTCCGCCGCGGAGCTGGAAGAGACCGCCGTCGCCGACGCCGAAGAAGACGCGTGTGCCGCACTTCGGGTCGGCGGGCAGGAGGAGGCAGCGGAGGGCGGCGGAGTACTCGGCCGGAGGGCGCCCCAGTTCGTGGGCGCGGGCACGGAGCCGCCCGTACGAACGGTCGGTGAGCCGGTGCAGTCCGGACTCAAGCGCACTGCGGTGACCAGCGCGAATGTCGTCGACCAGGCGCTCTTGGCTGCGCCCGATGGCCCCGCCGATCCACTCGCAGGCGTCGCGGGCGGCACGGTGCGCGTCCGGCGCGGCCCGCGCCCCACTGGCCACGGCCACCAGCACGAGCCCGTCCTCCCCGCTCCCGAACCGAGCGATGAGCAACGCGTCCCGCCGCGCCTCCCCCCGATACCGCGCCGAATCCCCCCGCAACGACACCGCCCGCACCGTTGCCGCCCCACACCGCGCCCCCTCCAGCACCGTATCCGGCACCAGGCCGCCCAGATCGGCGGGATCAGCCTCGGGGAGCGCGGTCGGCTCGGCTTCGTAGGTCGGCGGCCGATCCCCTACGAAGCCGACTCCGGGAGTCGTCGGCGGGTCGGCGGAGGGGAAGTGGGGCGCCTCCCCGGCATCGGGGACCGGCGGCAGGTCCGGCGAGCCGGTTTCGGGGAGGCCGGACGCCTCTGCCGTGTCCGGGGCACCGGACAGATCCGGCCGGCCGGAGGTACGGGGCGGACTGGTGATGTCCGCGAAACCGGGGAGGTGGGGCGGCCCCGGTACGTCCGGGGCGTAGGGGAGATTCGGCGGACCGGCAACGTTCACGACACCGGGCATGTCCGGTCCGTACGGAAGGTGGGGCGGCCCCGGTACGTTCGGCGCACCGGGCAGATCCGGCGGACCGGCAACAGCCGGGGCCCCCGGGAGGTCCGGTGGCCCGCCGGCATCCACGGCACCAGGCACCTCCGGTCCGTACGGAAGATGAGGCGGCCCCGGCATATCCGGCGCACCGGGCAGATCCGGCGGACCGGCGGTGGCCGGAGCCCCGGGCAGGTCCCTCGGACCGCCGACGTCCACAGCGCCCGGCAGGTCCGGTCCCTCAGGAAGATGAGGCGGCCTCGCCACATCCGGCACCCCAGGCACATCCGGCGGACCGGCGACAGCCGGGGACCACGGCAGGTCCGGCCTCCCTGCGGGGTCAGACAGCGCCGCGAGATCGGCGGCCCCCAGCGCGGTCGGCGAATCCGGGTGGCCCGAGGACGCGTCTACGCCCGAGTCATCCCACAGGTCCGGCGAGCCGGGAGCATCCATGGCGCCGGACGGGGCCCACCCGCCAGGGAGATGGGGCGGACCGGGACGGTTCGAGGGTGTCTCCGCGTCCCAGCCGCCAGGCGGATCCGGCGAGCCGGCCGGGTCGGGTGGCCGCTCAGGGTCCTTGGGGTCGAAGGTCGGGGCGCCGGCCGTCGTCCCCGACGACCACCATGCGAACGACGTGCCCTCCTCTGGCGGCGCATCGGACGGCGGAGCCGATGGCGGGGGCGAGGCCGTTCTGGAGGAGTTCGTGTCGGGGTGGGATTCGTCGTACAACTGGGTCCACCAGTCGTCGGCGTTGCCGTCTTGCTGCTCCCCCTGCTGGTTCATGCCCTTATTGTCCACAGTCCGGGGCATACGGGAACAGTGCCTCCGCAAGAGGAGGGCGGGGCCCGGCCGATCGAGCGCCGGACCCCGCTCGTGTTCACCCCACGTCGTAGGCGCGGGTCACCGTCTGGGTCACCGCGTTGCCCTTCGCGTCCGTCAGGGAGACCTTCAGGGTCACCTGCTTGCCGGAGGCTCCTCCGTGGTTGACCACCGCTGTCCAAGTGCCCTTCTTCTGGGTCACCTTGGACGCCGTCCATGTCTTGCCCGCGTCGTACGAGTACGACAGCGACGCCTTGGTGACCGCACCCGGCTCGTACCCGGCGTGACCGTTGGCCGACAGGACGATGTGCTGGCCGTCGGCGTCCGGGAGGGTGTTGAGGCCGTCGACCGGGAGGTCGTAGGAGGGGAAGAGCATCGGCAGCCCTCGGGAGTAGACGTCGGGTTCGCGGTGGGAGCGGAAGTTCCACGTGGTGGTGGTTTCCGTGGAGCGCGCCCAGTTGCGGTCGGAGCTGGCCAACTTCTGGGTGTTCAGCTGGAGTTCGTACGCGGCGTCGCCGTCCGGGACGTCGAAGACGCCGTACGGGTACGGGCTCTCGCCGATGGTCGTGCCGTTCCGGCGCAGCGTCATGTTGCCGATGTCGCCGAACGATCCGCCGTACGACCAGTGGTCGCCGGAACCGTCGTTCCAGAACGCGGGCTGGACGCCCATCCGGGCGCCCTGCCGCTCCGCGACGAGCAGCCGCTTGCCCTGCGCGTCGCGCGCGGCGTCCGGCCGCAGCACGCCGCGGTACCACTCCTCGCTGCGCCGCTGACCGGCCTTGTACGTACGGTCCTGGTCCTGGAGTACGGCCGCGAAGGGGAACGTGGTCTGCGCCTGGTGCTGCCAGCTGCCGCCGCCCGGCGTGTAGAACTCCGTGCGGGTGCTGGGCGCGTGGACCTGGTCGAAGACGCCGATGCCGACGGTGGCGGCGGGGTTCCACGTGGGCCGCAGCGACACGATGTCGGTGTAGTCGGCGGCCTTGCCGACCGCGTTCCAGCGCGCGGTGACGGCGGCGAGCTTCTTGTCCCGCGCCCGGTACGTGCGGTCGGAGCCGATGGGCCCGCGCTCCGGGTACGAGAGGTTGTAGACGTACGGACCCTTGGCGTCGGAGCCGTACGCGCGCCAGCCGCTGCTGAACTCGTACCCGCCATCCGTGGCCTTGCCGACCACGGACGCGTAGACGTGTCTGACGTCGGCGGGCGCGCTGAGCGAGCCGGACATCGCCCAAGTGCCGTCCCACCAGCGCCCGTACGACAGCACGGTGCGCCGTACCTCCGTCTTCCGGTCGGTGCGCACGCTGAGCCGGTGCGCCGTGCGGGCGTCGAGGACGACCGTGGTGTCCTTCTTCAGGGACAACTGCGGGTGGGACAGGTAACTGACGGAGTCGGCGGAAGCGCCGCCGTCGCCCTCTCCGCTGGTCACGAAGCTGCTCAGCAGGTAGTTCCCCGGCCGCACCTGGAACATCTGCTCCTTGGCCCCGTCGTTGACCCGCTGCTCCCCCGTGCTGGCGTCGGTGCTGACGACGTCGAGCGAGGAAGCTCCCCGCGCCGGCGCGCCGTCCCGGTCGATGAGTTTGACCCGGAGCGTGACCGTCTGCGGCTGGACGTAGAGCGTGAAGGGGACGGAGACCCTAACTCCCTTGCCCTTGGCGAGGATTCGGCCCGAGACGTCGCCGTACTGAGCGTGCGTCAGGTGTGCGCTGGGGTCGAGCCGCAGCGGCACCCGCACCGTGCCGGCCGCCGGAACGGTGATCTGCCGCTTGTCGAGCCGCGCCACCCCGGAGCTGACGGCGGAGCCGTCGTTGCCGTGGACGCCGTCCACGGAGAGCGTCAACTTGACGTCGGATCCGGTGGTGTTGGTGTACGGCACGTTCACGCTCGTACGGTCCGTGGCGTCCTGCGGCCAGCTGAAGTCGCCGCCCTGCACGGCGGGCGCGCCGAGCACCTTCTGCCGGTACGCCAGGCCCGCGTCGAGCCGCCCGCCGCCGGTCTCGTCCGCGCCGCCGACCTTGCCGCCGGTCTGCGCGGAGCTGATCAGCGCGGCCTTGACCTGCTGCGCCGTCCAGTCGGGGTGCGCCTGCCGGACGATGGCGGCGGCGCCCGCGACGTGCGGGGTGGCCATCGAGGTGCCGGACAACGTCTGGTACGCGTACACACCGCGCCCCCCGGCCGCGGCGGCGGAGATGCCGACGCCGGGCGCGGCGATCTCCGGCTTGAGGGTGTGCGTGGTGAGCACCGGGCCGCGGCTGGAGAACGACGCGGTGGTGTCGTCGCGGTCGACCGCGCCCACGGTGAGGACGTCCGGTACGCAGCCGGGCGACGTGACCGACGGCTTGGCCGGTCCGGTGTTGCCCGCGGCGACGACGAAGAGCGTCTTGTCGCCGTGCGCGAGCCGCGCCGCGGCCTCGCTCATGGGGTCGGTGCAGTCGCTGGGCTCCGGGGAGCCGAGGCTCATGGAGACGACGTCGGCCTTCTGGTCGACGGCCCACTGCATGCCCGCGATGATCCACGAACTCGCGCCGGAGCCGCTGTCGTCGAGGACCTTGCCGATGAGCAGGTCCGACCCCGGGGCGACGCCCTTCTTCTTGCCGCCGCTGGCCGCGCCCGAGCCGCCGACGGTGGAAGCGGTGTGCGTGCCGTGTCCTTGGAGGTCGTCGGTGGAGGGCGAGTCGGTGAAGTTGCGGGAGTCGGCGACGCGGTTCTTGAGGTCCGGGTGGCCGGCGTCGACGCCGGTGTCCAGGACGGCGACCTTCGCGCCCTTGCCGTCGTACCCGGCCGCCCACGCCTGGTCCGCGTTGATCTGCTTCGTCGACCGGTCGAGGGTGGTGCCGACCTTCCGGTCCAGCCACAGTTTCTTCAGCCCGGAGCCCGAGGCGGACAGGGAGCGGCGGCCGGCCACGTCCTGCCACAGCCGTCCCGCCTGCTTCTTGTCGGCCTTGAGCGCGACGCCGTCCACCGCCGGGAGCAGCAGTCCGCGCCGCGTTCCGCGCGGCGCGGCGGGCGCGCTGCGGGCGACGTTCACGGAGGGCCCATAGGTGGCGATGAGCGGCAGGTCGCCGGTGCGGGCGTCGTCGTAGCCCTGCCGGATCAGGCCGGTGACGTTGAACAGTTCCTCGTCGACCCGCTTCGCGGCGAGCGCCGCGGTCGCGGACTCCGGGTAGACGTAGAGGTCCTTGCCCAACTGCCGGGTGCGTACGAGTGGTTGGCGGCCCTGCGCGTCGGGC
>NZ_JBHVHQ010000214.1:0-11124 GCF_042800135.1 Streptomyces sp. NPDC057654
GCGTCAGAGCAGACTGCGGCGGAGCAAGTCGCGGCAGAACTGCGCTCCTTGGTCTCCGCCGATCAGGTGCTGACCAGCGGACCCGTGTACGACACGGCCGTCGCCCTGTGGAACGCGGCGGTGCGGCGCACTCCGGCCGTCCTGCTCCGCTGCACGACGACCGCGGACGTCCAGGCGGGCGTCAGGACGGCCAGGAGGTTCGGACTGCCGCTGTCGGTGCGCGGCCAGGGGCACGACTGGGCGGGACGGGCACTGCGCGACGGCGGGCTGACGCTGGATCTGGCGCCGATGCGCTCGGTACGGGTGGACCCGGTGCGGCGCACCGCGACGGTCGGCGGCGCGACCAGCATCAACGAAGTCCTCACCGCCGCCGACCAGCACGGACTCGTCGCCGTCACCGGCACGATCGGCGGCGTCGGCCTCGTCGGCCTGCTGCTGGGCGGCGGTTACGGCCCGCTGTGCGGCCGGTTCGGGCTGGCCGCGGACAATCTGCTCGGGGCCGAACTGGTGCTGGCCGACGGCTCGGTGGTACGCACCGACGCCGAGCACGAACCCGATCTGTTCTGGGCGTTGCGCGGGGGCGGCGGCAACTTCGGCGTGGTGACATCGGCCGACGTGCGAGTGCATGCGGTGCCGGGTGTGGTGACCGGCACCATCGCGTACCCCTGGGAGCAGGCCCGGCAGGTGTTCACCGCGGTGCGCGAGATCCAGGCGGGCTGCCCGGACGAACTGACCGTACAGACCGCCGTCATGCTGGGGCCCGACGGCGCCCCCATGGTGCTGCTACTGCCCACTTGGTGCGGGGACCCGGCCGTGGGCACCGATCCGAACGGCCCGGTGCAGCGCCTCACCCGCCTGGGCACGCCCGCGGTGGCGCAGCTCGCGGCGGTGAACCACGCCGCGGCGGTGGCCGAGCGGGACGCGATGTTCCCGGCCGGTCGAGGCGTCAGCATCCGCACCCGCTCGGTTCCGGACCTCGCCCCGGACGTCATCGAGGTGCTGATCGCCGGAGGAGAGGCATTGACCTCGCCGATGTCGGCCGTCTCGGTGCACCACTTCCACGGCGCCGCCAGTCGGGTCGCCCCCACTGAGACCGCCTTCATCCGGCGGGAGCCGCACCAGATGGCGGAGATCGTGGCGATCTGGCCCACCGCTTCTGACGCCGCTGCCGCCTCCGGCGGCGCTGATCCCGCCGACGGTGCGCGGCATCGCGCCTGGGCGGAGACGATGTCGCGGGAGCTGGCCCCGTACGCGTTCCCGGGCGGCTACCAGAACTTGGTCGGGCCGGAGGCGACCGACCAGCACCCTCACCTGTACGGCACCAACACCGCCCGGTTGAAGGCGATCAAGGCTGCGGTTGATCCGGAGGACGTCTTCCAGGCGACGCCCATGCCAATCGACTGACTGCCGGCCAAGGTCAAGGGAATGCGGGTCAGGGGAATGCCGGGCAGGTGAATGCCGGGCCGCCGGCTGTCAGCCGGCCGCCAGTCGGCGCCCAGTCGGCGGCCTCGGCCCGCCATTGGCCGTATACATCACCACGCCACTGGTCGGACACGTCGCCGTGCCGTCGGCCGAGCGCGCCGCGACCGTCACGCCGGGCGTCCGGAAGGCCGCCCGGCGAGCTCGCGCTCCAAGTCCGCGAGGTCTCGGGAGGTGTTCACGGCCCACCATGGAACGTCCACCGGGTACCCCATGAGCCGGCGGTTCCGGATCAGATGGGCGAGCGTGCTGGGCACGTGATCACCTTCATCGGGGAGCAGGCCGACCACGTCGGATTCGAAGAGGTAGATGCCGGCGTTCACCCGGGGAGCCTGGAAAGACGGGGTAGACGGCGAGGACGAGGCAGACGGGAAGGACGGGGAGGACGGAGTAGACGGGAAGGACGGAGCAGACGGGGACCGCGCCGGCTCCAGTGCCGTCACCCGGCCCCGCTCATCGCACTCGACACCGGCACGCGGCTCGGCGGGACGGGCCAGGGCCACGGTCGCCGACGCGCCGTGCCGTACGTGATGGGCGTACATGTCCGCGAGGGAGAAGCGGGTGCAGATGTCGCCGTAGGCGGCGAGCCAGGGCTCCTCGGGGTACGGCAACGCCTTGGCGCTCCGCTTGAGTCCTCCGCCCCGCCCCAACGGTCGTTCTTCCACCACCACTTCGACGCGGATCGGGAGTTTCTGCGACTTCAGATAGTCGACGATGACGGTGGCCAGGTGCCCCGCCGAGATGATGACGTGCTCCACTCCGGACTCGGCGAACCAGTCGAGCTGACGCCGCAGGATCGGTGTGCCCCGCACGTCGACCATCGCCTTCGGCCGGTCACGCGTCAGAGGAAGCAGTCGCCGCCCGAATCCTCCCGCCAGCACGACCGCCTGGCACGCAGTCGTCCCGATTCCCGGGTCGGCTGCCGCCTCACCTCCCCCACTGCCGAGAGCCGCCGACGCCGTCGGCCTCCTCGGCTCCGGCGCTCCCCGCAGCCCCAACCCTCGCGACTCCCTTGAGTTATCAGCCACAAGCGCAGGGTATCCAGGCGCGCCGTCGGACTGCGGCGCCGACGACCGTACGCCGCGAGGGGCTGCGCATTCGGGCACGGAGTTCGGCCCCCGCGCGCCGAGCGATCAGCACGTCCCGGCGGCAAACCGCAGAGACTCGACGGCTGCTCGCACAGCGGCATCACACCCGCGACCGCCTCAAGACCGGAAACCGGAAACCGGAAGCCGGAAAGGCCCGGCTCGATCGTGGCGCTCCGGCGTCGCGCCGGACCGTCGTACGCACCGTGCCGTACGGGCGTACGAACGCCCCTCGGCTGCGGATCGGTCCGGCGCGGCGGAGGTCAGCGCCAGGAGTTGTTGCTGGTGTGGTCGCCGGCGAGCCAGCGGGCGAGGTCGGCGTGGGCCGTGGCACGTCGCTCGGCATCGATCTTCTCCACGTCGGGGTGATCGACGGCGAATTCGAGCCTGAGCCCATTGGGGTCCGTGATGTACAGCGAGACGCAGAATCCGTGATCGAGCACGATCGCTTCCGGCTCCGTGTAGCCGGCCTCGGTGATCCGCTTCCACATCGCGTCCTGGGTTCCCTGCTCGACCTTGAAGGCGATGTGGCGGAGGGGAGTGAAGTTGATTTCGGTCTGGAATTCCTTCTGGTCCTCGGGGTCGGCGAACTGGAAGAAGGCCAGGGCGCCACCGTCTTCCATTCCGTAGAAGGTGTGGCAGTAGACGCGTTCGGCACCGCGCATCACCTCACGCTCGGTCCATGTGGCCACAAGAGGAAGGCCGAGCACGTCCTCGTAGAAGCGCCGGGTGGCTTCCTGGTCGTCGGTCACCCATGCGTGGTGGTGGAGGCGGAGAGGAAGGGTCTGGCTCACGTCGGGTCATCTCCTTTGATGAGGCTGGGGCCTGGATCGGCACTCAAGTGGCTGCCTGCTCCTCAATCAGGATGCCTCAGTTGGTTTAACGTTGAACTATTTTTCGCCATCACACCCCACACCCCGGCCAGATTCGATCTTCAACCGGCTGACCTGCAAGAACACGAACCGGACAGCGAGCACCGACCCAGACGGCAACCCATCGCCCAGCGCCCGCCCCGCCTCCCTACGACCTCCCTGACCTGGAAATACTTCGTACGGGATCGCGTTCGCCCATCAGAGCGCCAATGTGTCCGCATCCGCTCGGTGTCCCATCTGTCCGGGCCCCAGCAACAGACGCCCATACGGATAAACCGGCATTGACTGTCATCGGCGGCGTTCGAGCCTGCGGATCACCACGCCCAGAATGTCGCCGCGTTCGAGGTAGCCGAAATGGCGGGAATCATGGCTGTGGGCGGTGTTGTCGCCGAGGAGTACGAATCGGTGCGGGGGTACTGGGCGGCCGGCGTCGGCGGCGAGGGCCGGGGCCAGGCCCGCGGGGACCACGTCACCGGGGCCTGCCACGACTCGTTTGATCAGGCGACTTCGGGTATTCGACGGGCTATCGGCCGGACGGGGGATCTCCTGGTGGGTCAGCGCCGACGGCGGCGCTATCGCCTTCGCCGGCTCTCCCGGTGGACCGCCGGATGGCGGACGCCACCTCACCACCACGACATTCCCCTTGCCGATCCCCCCGCCTCGGCCAAGCCTCCGGATCAGCACCCTGTCACCGCTCTCGTAGGCCGGTTCCATGCTGGCACCAGCCACAGTGATGACAGCGAAGCGGCGCCGTGCCAGCAGTACGTTCAACAGAGATGCTGCGACCAAGGCGGCCAAGGCGATCGGGGCCGCCAAGGCGATCGGGGCCAACGAGGCCAACAAGGCCGGCGGGGCCAATTGCCGAACCATCGGGGCCAACTGCCGAACAGGCACCCTCATGGGATCGCCTTGCCCAGGTCAGGGGCCGGGGCCGTGGTGTCGGACGGTGTCGACGCCGGCCCCGGACGGTAGCCGCACGCCTGCATCGTGAACAGACGGGCGTAGGCGCCGTCTTCCCGCATCAGCTCGTCGTGTGAGCCGCGTTCCGTGATCCGGCCGTTCTCCAGCACCACCAAGAGATCCGCGTCCCGGAGCGCGCCCAGTCGGTGCGAGATCAGCAGGCTGGTGCGGCCTGCCCGGTGGTCGCGCAGGCGCAGGTGGATCTCGTGTTCGGCCTCGGCGTCCAGGCCGGAGCTTGGCTCGTCGAGGATGAGCAGATCGGCGTCGTCGCGCAGGAACGACCGGGCCAGGGCGAGGCGTTGCCACTGCCCGCCGGACAGGACGACGCCGGTGACCGGATCGTCCTTCTCCTCCTCGGAGAAGAAGGTCCGGCTCAGCAGGGTCCGGTAGCCGCGGCCACCCGGCAGGGCGGCGATGGAGTCGTGCATTCCGGCCAGGCGGGCGGCCCTCTCGATGCCGTGCTGCTCGGTCAGCCGGTCCAGGTCGCCGAGTCCGATGTTCTCGCCGGCCGTGAAGTCGTACTCCATGTAGTCCTGGAAAGTGGCCCCGATGCGCCTGCGCACCTCGGCGGGGTGGAACGCCCGCAGATCGGTCCCGTCCCACAGCACCTGGCCGCGCTCCGGGTCGTACAGCCGGCACAGGAGCTTGATCAGCGTCGTCTTCCCCGCGCCGTTGAGCCCCACCAGGCCGACGGCGCGGCCCGCCGGGACCGTCAGGTTCACGCCGCGCAGCACCCAAGGGTGCTCCGGCCCGTAGCGGAACCAGACGTCGCGCAGTTCGATGCCCTTCCTGAGGCGGGGCACCGGCCGGGGACGGGCGCACACCGGCACGTCGTCCTCGGTCTCCCGGACCGCGACATAGTGATCGAAGAGCAGCAGCGCCTGGTGCCCGCCCGCGATCTCGCCCGCCAGTGAGGCGAGTGCGGCCTGCACGGCAGGCAGCGCGGTGACCAGCAGCGCGACGCCGCCGACGCTGATACGGCCCTGTCCCGCCGCCCGTACCGCCCACAGCAGACCGAGGCCCGCGACCACGGCCGCCAGCACGCCGAGGGCGAGCTGGACCACCGCCTCCTGGCGGTCCACCGCCTGCTTGGCCCGGTCGGCCCGGCGGCGTTCGGCGAGCATCCGGCCGCGCAGGAATCCGCCGATGCCGAACAGCCGGATCTCCTTGGCGGCCCGCGGGCTGGTCAGGAGCTGGAAGTAGAACAGTTCCCGGCGCTCCGCGGGGCCGATGTCCCAGAGCATCGCCGCCCGTCGGCGGCTCATCGCCAGTTCTCCGAGCAGCACCGGCACCCCGGACAGGAGCACCGCTGCGGCCAGGACCGGGCTCAGCACCATGAGCGAGCCGAGGAACCCGCCGATGGTGAGCGCGGCTTGCAGGGCCCCGAGCCCGCTGTTGACCGCCTGCGTCGGCGTCATGCCCCCGGCCTGCTGAGCCAGTCGCAGCCGGTCGAGGAACCGCGGGTCCTCGAATTTGCTCAGCCCGGTCAGGGCGTCCACGGCCCGGTAGAGAGAGTCCTGGGCGCGCAGCCCGGCCGCGCGCTGCGCCTGCGCCTGTACGTACTGGGCGAGCTGCGGCACCGCGGCGGCCAGGACGCCCACCGCGGCGAGCAGCCCCGCCGGGCCGAGGAGCGCGGCGAGCCCGCCGCCCGCGGCCAGCCGGTCCAGCACCGTCCGTACCGTCCACGCGGAGGCGATGGGCAGCACCGCGGCAAGGGCGGAGAGCAGCGTGAGGGCCGCTACGTGCCGGGGCGCGGCCCTGAAGGCGAGCCCGGCCGCCGCGCGGAAGACACCGGCCAGCCGCCGCGGACCCGGTGAGGACCCCCCATCAGCCCTCACCGGATTACGGCGGCGGGAGCCGGCAGCACGTGCTCGCCCACGGCCTCCACCACGAGTTCGTCACCGACGGCGCGGACCCGACACATGGACGGGAAGGCGCGGACCCCGAACGCCTCCGTCACGGGTCCCGCGATGGATTCCCGTACGACCGTGGTGAGCGCCCCCAGTTCCTGCACCATCTGTTCGGTCTCCGAGTCGCCGTCCGACCCGCCCGCGACGACGGCGACAGCCCCGTTCACCGAAGCCCCTCCGAGCGCCGCCGCCACCCGCGGCAACTGTGCGTGGCACGGAGGACAGCCGGGAGACAGGAACACCACAACGGCCCCGGCCCCCGCCTTTACCCCCACCCCGAGATCGCGATTGCGAAGGGTCCGGTCGTCGACGGTCCTGGTCTCGAAGGTCCCTACGATCGCGCCCGGCGGGAGCATCCCCTCGTCCATTGCCGCATCCGTTCCCCCGCCCGTCCACTGATCCGTCACCTGATCCGTCCCCTTGCCGGCGATGCCGCCCGCGTACGAGGGCGTGCGCGCGGGCTGCTGGGCGCGCAGCCTCCGGATCAGCCCCACCGTCAGCAGGAGGTCGAGCAGGCACAGCGCCCCGACGAGCACGACGGCCGCGATGAGATACGCCATGGTCACCTGTCACCTGTGTCCTTTCGGCGCGGCGACGGGCAGGAAGTCGCGCAGCACCTCGTATATGTCGTCGAGTACGGTCACCACGGCACCGAGTACGAGCCCGGCGCCGACGGCCACCGCGAGGCCGCCCGGCGCTGTGGGCACGCCGTGGAACGTCCCGGCGGCGCCGATCGCCGCCACGAGGATCAGAAAGCCGTTCCGCACGAGCGGGAGGACGCCCGTACTGCTCGTAGAGGCGCCGAAACACCGGCACGGCACCCGCAGGCCGCGCCGGAGCGACGCCGCCATCGCAATGGTGAACGACCCGAGCAAACATCCCAGCAATGCGAATCCGGCCATCGTCAGCGGCCTCGGCAGCACCAGTAGAACGGCCCCGGCCGCCTCCGCCCCGGCGACCAGCCGAGCCGCGGCGCGTCCGCGGCGCGCGGACAGCCCGGCGAACTCCCGTACGGAGCGCGCGAACGCGCTGAAGGACTCCGCACTGCTGAGTTTGGTCACCACCGCGACTGCGAAGACGACCACGAGCAGCGTCCGACAGGACACCGCGGCGAGTTCCATGGCGCGAGTCACACCTTTCCGTCTGCCGGAGTACGGGGGCCGGGGCCAAGGACCGGGGACCGGCCACAGGAGCCCCGGTGGCCACGCGTGGGAAGGCCACCGGGGCAACCGGTCTCAGCAGCCGCAGTGGCCGAACTCGTAGTAGTAGCTGCCGTCATCACAGTTCACCCGGTACTGGGTGTACTTCTTCTGGCCCCCGCAACTGCCGGTGATGCACTTCGATCCGGCCCTGTGGCACTTGACCGCGTGCGCTGTCCCTCCGGGCAGCAACCGTTCCACGAGGCGATCGGTGAGCGCTTGCACGAATGTGGTCACCTGAGGCTCCTTCTGCTGAGAGCGCGTCGCCGATGGGCGGCGCGACAAGAAGTAGAGGGAGTGGAGCGTGCTGCGTACGGCCTGGCGGGCACAACACCACGGGGCTGTCCCGGACGGCTCCGCACCTGTCCGGCCTGGTCAGGCACGGGGTCCGGGCCGCATCCGGACAGTGTCCGGGGCACTGTCAGCCGGTTCGGATGACGAACCTCTGGCCGGCCGCGCCCGTGCATCGTTGTTCGACCGCTTCGGCGCCTTCGGCGACGGCGCCACCGGCTATGCCGACGCACCGGCCACTGTCGGCCGGGCGGATCAGGAAACCACCGGAGCTGTCGGCGGCAGTGGTCTCCAGGCGGAACAGGGTGGCCTGGGCACAGTCGTTACGGGGCTCCAGCATGCCCTTCACCGGACCGTCGCGCATGACCGTCAGGCACCCCCGCCCCATCTGGGGGTGGTGCCACTGGATGCGGTACAGGCCCTCACCGGCGGGTTCGAGGTACGTTCGCGGCACGGTGGCCTTGGCGCAGGGCAGTTGGACGGCGACCGCGCTGCCGTAGGCGCCGCCGCGATCGCGTCCGTCGGTCAGGCAGAGTCCGGGCGTGCGGGCGGGGCGGATCGTGACCCAGCCGTCTACGGGAGCCATCGAAGACATCGAAGCGGTCGAAGACATCGAAGCCGTCGAAGACGCCGAAGCTGTCGAAGACGCCGAAGCGATGGTCGCCGGGGTGGCCGAGGTGCCCGTGCCCCCCGCCCCCGAACTGTCGGGCAGCAGGCCCCAGATGCCCAAGGCGAGCAGCGGCACCATGAGCGCGGTCGTGAGCGTGACCAGGCGGGCCTTGGCCCGGCGCGGCCGGGAGCCCGTGGAGCCTGCCGCTTCGGGCTGCGGCTGAGCTTCGGTCCCGGTACTGATCGCGGCTACGGGCACGACCGCGGCCTCCACCGCGGGCACGGCTTCGACCGCCCCGACGGATACGGCCTCGGCCTCCCCCGCGAGCCGGGCCCTCGCATCCAGCCAGGCATCGACCCACCGGCCGTCCCCGCAAGCGTGTCCATCCGCACAGACGCGTCCGACCCCGCAGGCGCCCTCACCCCCGCAGGCGCGGACGAACGCGGCCACCACGTCGGCCCTCGGCAGGCTGTTCCGCCGCAGGACATCGGCCAGCGTGCTGCGCGCCAGCGCGTCACCGCGGAGGGCGGCCCGCTCCTCCAATTCGCGATACGTCAGCCCCGAACGCTCCTTGAGCCGCCGCATCGACTCGACGAAGCCGGCGACGTCTCGGGCATCGCAGGGCGACAGTTCCCCTGGGTCCCGCACGAGCGTCATCATGCTGATGGACAACGAACGACACAAGGACAAATGCCGTCGCGCCCCTCCTGTCCGGTACGCGCTCCGGACAAGCCTTGACCAGCCCGGACAGCCCGGACAGCCCCCGGAACGGTCCAGGACACCGGAAGCGGAACACCTGACGGACCCCGGCGGACCACCCACTCGACACGGCCCGCACACCGCGCACCACGGCCGCGCGTACGCTCAACCTGCCGTCCAGCGATGGCGAACCGCCTCGTCCCAGCCGAGTAGCGGAAGCTGTTCCCCGCGGAGACGGACTCCGCTGGTGCGGTGGAATACTGGGCCAGTAGCCTTCCGGGTACGGAACGTGGTCGTCTTCCGGAGCCGGTAAACCCTTCGGCGCGGAAGGTTCAACGATGGAGAACCGTGTGTCGGTACAGGAGTTGCTCGTCGGCCTGGAGCGGGCCGTCAAAGCCGGGGAGCACCGCGTGTGGGCGGTGCGGTGCGCCCATGCGCTGGGCCTGGGCGGAATAGCGGTCTCCTTGCGGTGGGGCGCGGAACTGGTGTGGTTCAGCGACGACGTCAGCGCTCGGCTGGAGGATGTGCAGTTCACCCTGGGGCAGGGCCCCGGGATGGCTGCGGACTTCCGCCAAGTGCCCGCCCAGGTGGCGGACTTGGGCACGGACGAACGCTGGCCGCAGTTCGCCGCCGAGGCCCAGGCCCTGGGCGTACGGGCGGTGTTCGTGTGGCCGGTCCGGACGGGGGCCGCATGGTTCGGGGCGCTGACCGGCTACCGCACGGATCCGGGTCCGCTGACCGCCCGGCAGGCGGCGGACGGGCTGCGGGTCGCCGACGCGCTGACCGGCCGGCTGCTGGCCTGGCGGCCGGGGGCCGAGGTCTCCGACGACGGGCCGGGCATGGCCGGGGCGGTCGACCTGCACCGGGCCGAAGTACATCAGGCGACCGGCGTGCTCAGCTGCCGGCTCGGCGTGTCGTTGGAGGAGGCGCTGGCCCGGCTGCGGGCGCGGGCCTTCGCCTCCGGCAGCCCCCTGACCGAAACCGCCCGCGAGGTCCTGCGGGAACTGCCGTCGTGAACCCGTCGACCGGCACGGGTCCCGGCGGGTGTGTGAGCATCGAGGAGTAAGGCATGAGCCGAGAACGTAAGATCGCCGAAACCTTCGTGGAACTCGCCGACACCCTCGTCGCCGACTTCGACGTCATCGATTTCCTTCAGCAGCTGACCGTCCGCTGTCGCGACATCTTCGCCGTCGCCGACGCGGCGGTCCTGCTGGCCTACCCCGGCCCCCAGCTCTACAGCCCCGCGCCGTGCGACCCCGGCCCGGCGCTGGCCAAGGTGCTGGACCTGGCCCTGCGCGAAGGCCCGGCCCTTGACGCGTACCGCACCGCCCACGCCGTCACCCCCGGAAACCTCGCCTGCGCCCCCGCCGCCTGGAACAACTTCACCGCGCAGGCCCGCGAGGCCGGCTACACCTACGCCAGCGCCGTTCCCCTGCGGCTGCGCCAGGAGACCCTCGGCAGCCTGCTGCTCCTGCGCGCCACGGACAGTCCGCTGCCCGCCGACGACCTCACCATGGCCCAGGCGTTCGCCGACGCGGCCACCATCGGCCTGCTGCACGCACGCTCCCTGGAGCACGCCGACACCGTCAACGAACAACTCCACACCGCTCTGCACAGCCGCATCACCATCGAGCAGGCCAAAGGGTTCTTCGCCGCCCATCGCGGCATCTCCCTCGCCGACGCCTTCACCACCATGCGCCGTCACGCCCGCCACCACGGCCTCCTGCTCACCACCGTCGCCCACCACGTCATCGACACCGGAGACCTCCCCCGTCCCGACTCCGCACCGCCGCCCTCCCGCCGCCAGCCTGCCGAGGGCGCATCGGAGTAACCGCCTGCACGCGCGTACGGGCATGGGCGACGCGCGTACGGGCATGGGCGCGGGCGTACGGGCATGGGCGCGGGCGACGCGGAGCGCCCGCGCCGCCCATGTGTCCCCAGCGTCTCGGCTCAGCTGTCGTGCAGCGCCGCGGTGAGGGCGTCGACGGCGAGTTCCGTTCCTCGGCCGTGGCCCGCAAC
>NZ_JBHVHQ010000215.1:0-11121 GCF_042800135.1 Streptomyces sp. NPDC057654
GCGCTGCGCCGGGCGGCGAGCAGCCGCCCCTGGTCGAGCACCGCTCCGCCTACCACCACACGCACCGTAGTCATGGACGGAGCCTATAAACCGGGAGGGCGGAAACCCGCGCGCCCCGGTCCGCACGCCCTCGGTCCGCGCGCTCTAGGAGACCGCGCGGCCGACCCGTTCGACGATGTAGAGCCTCTCCTGCCCGTACACGCCGAGCCGGTCGATGACCTGCTCGGCCTCCGACCTGGTGGCGTAACGGCCCACGCGGTAGCGGTTGCCGTTGTCGTCCTGCCGGACGACCAGCCAGGGCAGGGTCGGATCGCCGTCACTCATAGCCCCGCCCTTCCGCCGCGGCGCACACCGGCGTACGCCCCTCGACACCTCATGACGAAACCGCAATCCGCATATGCCCGAGCCTACGCCCGACCTTTACTCAGCGGATACGGGAATTCACGAAGAGGCATTCATCCGGCCACCGGAGGCGGTGCCTTCGAGACCGTCCCGCTCGGCCGCGTCGGCCTCAACCGCCGCAGCGGCCTCAGCGTCGGCCATTTCCTGCTCGACGGCCACGAGGGAGGGGTTCCGCCACGCGCTGCGCACGCCCCACACGTAGAAGGCGAGGCCGATCAGGACGACGGTGACGATGTCCCAGCCCTCGGCCAGGTACCCCTGGCCGCCGAAGTCGGTACCGCCGGCCCATGAGACGCAGGCCATGACGACAAGGTACGCCACCATCCAGGCGCCCGCCTTCAGGTGCGGCTTCAGCTCGGCCCACGGCTTGCGCAGCTCGTACCAGGCCCAGACGGGCAGGCCGACGGCCATGATCAGGATGACCTTGCCGGTGAGCGGCCAGCGGCCCCAGTAGAGGACCAGCGAGCCGAAGACCATCGCGATGGGCGCGAGGACCGGCATGATGCGCAGCTTGACCGGGCGGTTGAGGCCCGGCGCGAGGCGGCGCAGCGACATCACGGCGACAGGGCCGGTGATGTAGGAGATGACGGTCGCGACCGACACGATCTCGGCCAGCGAGCCCCAGCCGCGGAAAACGGCCAGAAAGAGGAAGGCGACGACGAGGTTGAGCACGAGCGCCGGGCGCGGAACGCCGGTCTTGGGGTCGACCTTGCCGAAGATGCCCGGCAGGTGGCCGTTCTCCTGCACGCCGTGGATCATGCGCGAGGTGGTGGCCGCGTAGATCATGCCCGTACCGGACGGGGAGATGAAGGCGTCCGCGTACAGCAGCATCGCCAGCCAGTTCAGGCCCCAGGCCAGGGAGAGGTCGGCGAGCGGGGAGTTGTACGAGAGGTGGGCCCAGCTGCCCGCGTCGCTCAGGTCGGCGGCGGGGACGGCCATCAGGAAGGCGATCTGCAACGCGACGTAGATCACCAGCGCGATGACGATCGAGCCGATGACGGCCTTGGGCAGCGACTTGCCGGGATTGCGTGCCTCGCCCGCCATGTTCAGCGGGGACTGGAAGCCGTTGTACGCCCAGACGATGCCGGAGACGGCGACGGCGGTGAAGACCGCGCTCCAGCCGTTCGGCGTGAAGCCGCCGTTGTCCTTGACGTTGCTGGTGTCGAAGTGCGCCAGCATCAGCGCGCCCGCGGTCAGGATCGGGACGACGACCTTGAAGACGGTGATCGCGTTGTTCGTCTTGGCGAACAGCGTGATGGCGAACCAGTTGAGGAAGAAGTAGAAGACGAGCAGGACGCTGGCGAGCGCGACGCCGCTGCCGGTCAGCTCCTTGCCGTTGTAGAGACCGGCGGCCCAGGAGAAGTCCCAGGAGCTCATGTACTGGACGGAGGCCGTGGCCTCCCCGGGTATGACGGAGACGATCGCGATCCAGTTGGCCCAGGCGGCGAGGTACCCGGCCAGCGAGCCGTGCGAGTACTGCCCGTACCGGACCATGCCGCCGGCCTTCGGGAACATCGAGCCGAGCTCGGTATAGGTCAGCGCGATGGTCAGCGCGACCGCGGCGCCGATGACCCAGGCCAGGATGGCGGCGGGCCCGGCGATGGCGGCGGCCCGCTCGGCGCCGAAGAGCCAGCCGGAGCCGATGATCGACCCGAGACCGACGGCCGTCAGGGCCACCGGTCCGAGCGTGCGGCGGTAATTCGAGTGGGAACCCTGCTCGGTACTCAAGCCCCGGATCTCCTTTTCTTCGTTCTCTCCCACGGCAGGACGCAAACCGCGCCATCCTATGAGCGATGACGGGGAGGAAAATCCGCGACAGGGCCCTGACCTGGGCGTATGTGAGGTTTGCAACACAAGGGGAGTCGTCGCGATATCGGCGCAAAAGGGGTGATAGCGGTGCACTTCAGCATCTTGGTGCAGACCCGTGGAGGAAGGCCGCAAGAGTGCGCGGCGAGACGCCTGACCTGCGAAGAGACGCGACAGACCCAACAGACCAAGGCCCGGGAAAGCCAAGAAGGTTGGCCGATAACCGACGCACCGGAGCGGACAAGGCCGGGCGGGACCCCTACTTGACCGGCAGGTGATAGGAGACGCGATAGCGCTCGGCGAGGACGACCACGTCGGCGGTCTCGACGGGGCAGCCGCCGGCGAAGTAGGTGCGGGAGACGACGAGCACGGAGTGCCCGGGGACGCCGCCCAGGGCGAGCGCCTCCTCGGCGAGGCCGGGCCGGGCGCCGACCTCTTCCACGACGTTGTCGACGACGAGATCGATGGCGGCCATGCGCTCGACGACGCCGCGGCCGGCCAGCGGCCCTTCTTCGGGCAGCATCACGGGCGTGCGGCCGGTGAGGGCGAGGGGCTCCCAGGAGGTGGAGAGCATGGCGGGCTCGCCGACGGCACGGAAGAGGTAGTCGGTGCGCATGACGCGCTCGCCGGCCGCGATCCGCAGCCGCCCGGCGACGGCGGCGTCGGCGCCCTCCTGCCCGCTGCGCGACTCCCAGGTGCCCTTGACGCGCTCGTCGGCCTGCTCCTGACGGAAGGGCGTGGAGTCGCCGAGCGCGCGGTAGCCGCCGCGCGAGAGCCGGCGCGGCACGGGTTGCTCGCGTACGTACGTACCGGAGCCGGAGCGGCCTTCGACGAGCCCTTCGGCCATCAGCACCTTGCGGGCTTCGAGTGCGACGGTGTCGGAGACGCCGTACTCCTCGCGAATGCGGGCCTGCGAGGGGAGCCGGGTGTGCGGCGGCAACTCCCCGGCGACGATCTTCTGCCGAAGATCCCCGGCGACGCGGAGGTATGCGGGCTGGTCACCGAAGGCCACGTCCACTCCCAACAGCTTGACAGTCCGCAACAGCTTGGCAACCGTCGGTTGTGAGCCGCAACTTAAGGCCAAGGATTCACTAGATGTAGTGAATTGCAGGTCGGGGAGGCGTAATTCGAGGAGGGACGGGCGCCCCCTGCCCGACGGGGCGCAGGGCCGGGCGACGAGGACCACCCCACGCCCCCCACCAAGCCCGCGAGAACAAAAAAGAACCGCGAAACGCAATGCGGCATGGGCGATGACACAGGACAGAAGAAATACCAGAGCCCTCATTCCGTCTCATGGCCGGAATGTGAAACGACTTGTCGGCCACGCCGATGGTCCGGGAAATTCGATCGGCGGCCTTCGGCTGAAAGTACCTGTTTCGCGGGAAGTGCTTTCCTCCTACGGTGAGCGGGGTCGGAAAGACCATCATCCCGTCTCTGGTTGGAGGCCCAGTGGCACCGATCATTGAACCCGGAACGTACGCCATCAAGAACGCCGCGTATGACGACCGGGTCATCGATGTGAGTGGCAGCGACAAGCGTCCCAACACGCCGATTATTGGTTACCCCTACCACAAGGGGGACAACCAGCAGTGGGAGCTAGAGTCGGTCAACCAGGCCAACGAGTACATCATCAAGAGCAAGCTGGGCGACATCTACCTGAACCTGGGTAGCACCCGGCAGTACCCGCCGTCGATCGCGGTTCAGAACACCTACGTGCTGTGGTCGATCGAGCCCGCGGGCGGCGGTCTGTACCGGATCCACTTCCCGTATCAGGACGGGGTCGTCGACCTCCCGAGCGGGCAGCAGAGCACGCAGCTGATTCTCCCGGCGTGGGTCGGGGAACAGCACCAGAAGTGGATCTTCGAGAAGGTCTGACAGACAGCGTGAAAGGGTGCGCCGAATTCTGTTCGGCGCACTCAGAACCCCCGCCCGAAAAAGGGCGGGGGTTGTTTTCCGCGCTAAAACAAACCGACGATTCCGATAACGCCGATGACTCAGCCACCGCTCTTCCGCCGGAAGGAACGCTGAGTACTGGCGGGGCCGTGCGCCCCATGAATCTTGGAGGAACTGACCCCCGCACCCCCGGAGGCCCCATCCCCCCGAGCCCCCCGCTTACGCTCCAGCGCCTCCCGGAACTTCCGCTTCATCTCATCCTCAGGCTTGTCCTGAGCAGATCCCTCTGCGGCCATGAGCTCCTCCTGAACTAGACGCTCCCCAGAGCCTCGCACGTTTCCCCCCGGTCAGCGCCTGATTTTCCACGCGGTCGGGACCGGCGGTGAGCCCGCCCCTCGTTGCGCACACATGCGAAGGGCAGCGGCTCAGCACAGCCTCGGCGCCGCGCCCCGCCCGCACTCCGAGGCGCGGAGACGGGACGACGCGCTCTCGTACGCCTTGAGCAGACGGCGCGCGTTCGCCGGCGAGCGCAGAAGGTACGCCCCCTCGCGCATGGCGGCGAAGTCCTCAGCCGAGACGAGCACGGCGTTCCCGTGCCGCGAGACGATCTCGACTGCTTCGTGGTCGTCGTTGACCTTTCTGATCAACGAGCAAAGGCTCTTGCGAGCCTCACCGACGGTTACGGCCATGCCACACCTTCCTGCGGACGGTTCGAGGCAACGTACCGTCCGCGCCTCCCTCGGGGTGCCCGCGATCGCTAGGGTTGCCCCATGACCGCACTGCCCGACTGGATGCGCCCACCGCGGGCGGAGGGCTGGTTCGCGGAGGACTTGGACCACCTGCCCGAAGCGCCCCGCCACACGGAACTGATCGACGGAGCACTCATCTTCATGGGGTCCCCGCAGCGATCGTGGCACGGCCGGCTCGTCACCGACCTCACGGTGGCGCTCATGGCCCAGGCCCCCGTCGACATCGAAGTCGAGCGAGAAATGACCATCCGCCTCGACGCCCGCAACCGCCCCGAGCCGGACCTGCTGCTCACCACCGCCCCGTATGACGCGGACCGCACTTGGTACGCCCCCGAGGACGTCCAGCTCGCCATCGAGGTCGTCTCCCCGGAGCCGGCCCACCGCGACCGCACCGTCAAACTGCGCAAGTACGCCGAGGCCGGCATCCGGCACTACTGGTGCGTCGAAGACGAGAAGGGCGTCCCCGCCGTCCACGTCTACGTCTACGTCTACGAACTCGACGAGCCAACCGGCTCATACGCACCAGCAGGCATCTTCCGCGACACGCTCACGCGGTCCGTGCCATTCGACATCTGCCTCGACCTGGACGGCCTCACCCCACGCCAGTCCGGCTGAGACCTGCGGCCCAGGTCAGCATCAAGCCAGCACGGAGACAGAGGCGGAGGCGTCAGCACCACTTTGGCCTGTCTGTTTGTCGATCGAAAAATTCAGCTACCGCATCGAAACGGAATGACCGACTCAGGGCTTCCATCTGTGGAAACGCAATCGGGCACGAGCCCTCCCGGAGTTGTCCCAGCATGGTCACTTCGTCCCAGCCCATGACCGCTCCGTCCGTGGTTCACCGCAGTCGACACCAATCCACTGGCCACGGCAACCCGGCACCGGTTCCAGCACCCACCCGACCGCGGTGAGGCTTTGCCTCCGCGGCGGAAGTAACATTGCCAATAGCATCCGGGAGCGAGACCATGCGTGCTTCAGGCCCACCGAAAGCGCCTAAAATTTCTGTACCTCGCCGGTGCCGTCTGTACGGAAAAGAGCAACGCACAGTCGAATCTATGTAGGAATATCCTGTCAAACCGCGGCTTGCGTTTGAGGCTATTGCATGAAAACCGACCAGGCGGAAGGGACGCCACTCATATGAGTACGGTGCCGCAGAGCCCTGATAGCCCCACTGAACTCGGCAAACCGGAGCCGCTCGTCCGGCACCGCCACAGTGACACGGGCCAGCCTCGTGCCCGTGTCACCACCCTGTTCTATGAGGCTGAGGCGTTCACCGCGCTGGTCAACCTCCAAGCCTGGCAAGATGCTGAGATCACTGCCGAGCGCCGGCGACCTCCAGCGCCATCCGCTGAAACGCCACCCACGGACAGCCACACACTGGCTACCATGCACCCCGAGGATGACGAATCGTGAGCGACGACGCAGAGAGGCAGCACCCACTTCCCATGCCTGAAGGCCTCTTCGACGTCTCAATGCCCGCTGCTCAAGCAAAGATCAGCGTTGAGCTGGACGACGCCGGTTTCAGCACTGACGTCGAGACCGAGGACATCGGAGAGCGGATCGACAGCCCATTCGATCCCGACCTGATCGAGGTCCAGACACGCAACCCCACGGTCGCCCTTCTCCTCAACAGAATCCGGCGTGACACCATTGACCTCGCCCCGGACTTCCAGCGTCGCGCGGGGATTTGGACGCGACAGGCACAGAGCCGCCTCATCGAGTCGTTGCTGCTGCGCATCACACTGCCCACCCTTTACGCCGCTGAAGGTGACGAGGACACCTGGGCCGTCGTGGACGGCGTGCAGCGGCTATCCACGATCGCCCGGTTTGTGGCACCTGAGACCATCGCCGCCGAGCCACTACGACTGACCGGCCTGGAATACCTCACCGAGTACAACAACTACACATTCAACGACCTCCCGGGACGTCTCCAAACCCGCATAGAGGAAACAGAGTTGGTGGTCCTCCTAATCCGGCGCGGAACGCCAGAAGAAGTCAAGTTCAACATTTTCGCGCGTATCAACACCGGCGGCCGACCCCTCACCCGTCAGGAGCTGCGCCACGCTCTCATCCCTGGCCAGGCTCGCGATTTCCTCGCCGGTCTAGCCCGTTCGGAAGCGTTTCAGGTGGCTACTGCACATAGCGTGTCGTCGGAGCGCATGTCGGACAGGGAGATGTGTCTGCGGTTTCTCGCCTTCTCCCTCACCCCCCCAGAAGAGTACGCTGGGCAAGATTTCGACGGCTTCCTGCGCAAGGCGATGCACGCACTCAACCGCCTCGATCATCTCCAACTCAAAATACTCAGCACCACATTCAAGGATTCCATGCATGCCGGGCTTGCGGTCTTTGGTCAGCACGCTTTCCGGAAGCGGTTCCGTGACTACACCCGCCGCAACCCTGTCAACAAAGCCCTCTTTGAGTCGCAAGCAGTCACCCTGTCCCACTACTCGAAGGAGCAGATCCGAGCCCTCTCCACTCGGCAGACACAGGTGGAGGAGGGGTTTCTTGGCCTGATGGGGAACACTGACTTCTTCAACGCCGTATCCGCAGGAACAGGTGACGCCGGCAAGGTCAAACTCCGATTTCGGATGCTGGACGAGATGTTCCAGGAGGTACTAAAGGATGCTTGAGCGCATCGGCATAACCAACTTCAAAGCCTTCGCATGCCAGGATGTCGATCTGGCGGCCTTCACTCTCCTCACCGGACTCAACTCATCCGGCAAGAGCACGGTCCTGCAGTCCTTGGCCTTGCTCCGACAGTCACACGAAGCGGGGCTCTTGGACGAGGCAGACGAGTCGGGCGGCTTCCTCCTCAACGGTGAGCTCGTGAGGTTGGGTACCGGCCAAGATGTACGCCACGAGTCATACACAGAGGAAGATCCAGATATCACCCTGGCAGTCGTCAAGGACGAGATCCGCTATGCCTGGCGGGCCCGATATGGCCGCGAAGACGACCTTCTCGGCCTCCTAGAAGCCCCGTCGGGCCCCACGTCCTGGGCTACGCGCGATCTGCCGTCCCTCTTCGGCCACGGCTTCCAGTACCTCAAGGCAGACCGCATCGTCCCCGACGTGAGCTACCCACGCTCCCATGACGCGGCTGTCCGCCGTAGCTTCCTTGGTGCCCGAGGCGAGCACACCGTCAACTTCCTGCGCGCACATCAGGACGACACCATCACCGCCAAATCACTGCAACTACCGGAGATGCCCTCTACTTCGCTCCGCGAGGCAACGGACTACTGGATGCAGCGACTGTGCCCCGGCGTGAACATCGAGACCGTCGGCATCCACGGCACCGACACCGTTCGTCTCAGTTACGGCTTCGGTTCAGGCGTTTCAGCGTCCAACCGCTACCGGCCGACCAACGTCGGCTTCGGCCTCACGTACGCACTGCCGATCGTCGTCGCCTGCGTGGCCGCGCAACCCGGCTCGTTGATCCTGCTTGAGAATCCTGAGGCCCACCTCCATCCCCAGGGTCAGACCTGGCTCGCCTACCTCGCCGTCGCCGCTGTCTCGGCAGGTGCACAGATCGTCCTGGAGACCCACTCCGACCACGTGCTCAACGGGCTACGCCTCGCTGTCAAGGACGGCCGCATCCCCGCATCTGCGACCGCCGTACACTTTTTCCGCCGCAATGGACAGACCGCCGAAGTAATCAGCCCGTCAATGGGACCGGACGGAATGCTCTCCGACTGGCCGAAGGGATTCTTCGACGAGTGGGAAAACTCCTTGGAACAGCTCCTCGACTGACATGCGATCCCATCCGAGGCCATGCTCGACTTGATGATCTGAAGCGCAATTGGGGGCGTAGTGCCGCTTTCGCTGTTTCTGAACGAGTTGTCCTGCGCCTCAGAGGCCGACCCGAGATGTATCGACGAGGCCATGGCTTCCTTTGTGGACACCCTTAAGCGTCTCAGCTCTTGGCAGAGCTTGTCCTTGACAACACAAAGCCCGTTGCCGAGCGCCGAGCTCGCCCGCGGCTATGTCTACCAGCAGTGGGTAAACGCCTCACCACGCAACCGCGATCGGCACCGCTATCTGCTGGCCCTGCGCAACCGACGCTCCCCCTTCGATTGCGTACTCGAAGAAGCCGGCCATGAACCATCCGAGGCCGAGTATCTGCATGACGGCCTGCCCGCGAAGGGCATTGGTGCAGCCCATCTCATGGACGGCCTCGCCATCAGCCTTCCTGTAACGCCGAAGTGGGCAACCTCGTGGCTCATCGTCGACATTCAGCGTCTCGGTGAGAACGACATCGAGCATGACAAGGACCGCGTCCGCCACTGCTCCGCCCCGGTCGAGGCCGACGAACACGAGCTCTGGGCGCGCGACACAGGCCTCCACACTTTGAGTAGTCCGACAGAGCTCCTTGCCGTTTGGGATGAGTTCTTCCCCTCCCTGGAACGGCTGCCTCGCTTCGACCGTGACCTGATGCGACTTGATGTGAAATGGTTTCGGCCTGTGCGCAAGCTCCTCGCCGAACTTCAAACGACGGCCGCCGACCACTGGGACCTCTCCCGCTCCCCGGAACCGGACTGGCGGAACCCTCACATCACCCCGGAGTCCCAGAGCCGACGCCACCTGTGCACGTTCACGGATCCTGCATCGGCCCGGGCGTCAGAAGTCTTCTCCTGGCACGGACGTATGACACCGGGTAAGGGACGCTTGTACTTCCGTCTTGTGCCCGAGCGAAAGGTCTTCCGGCTTGCCTACGTGGGACCGAAGCCAGGAAGCGACCGAGAATCCTCCTGACAACGGCGGCTCCACTCACGTCCCTGACTCAAGAGCTGGCATCCGTGTCTTTAACTCTGCATCGCGCCGTCGATAAGCCTCTTGATTCGCTCCTTGCTCACCGCCTCAAGGCGACTCACCGGCAAGCATAGAGTCGCGAGATTATAGTTGGCGATCGTGTACGCGCAGCCCGGCAACCTGTAACCTGCGGAAAGCTTGACATTTCCAAGCAGTGGAATCTCGGGCGAACTATCGGGCGAAAACCGCTCGACGCGCGTGCGCCGCATCGGTACGAAAGGAGGGTGGCGCATCTTCCCAGCGCTTTCCCATCGCGGGCATGGGTCAGGGATTCGGCTCCGACGAATCGGGCCCTTCCTGGCCTGCATATCCAACTACAGGGATATTAGGGAATTACGCCTAAACATTGAAGCGGAATTCCACCACGTCTCCGTCCTGCATCACATACTCCTTGCCCTCCATACGCGCCTTGCCCTTCGCGCGGGCCTCTGCGACCGAGCCCGTTTCGACCAGGTCCTCGAAGGAGATGACCTCGGCCTTGATGAAGCCCTTTTGGAAGTCGGTGTGGATGACTCCGGCGGCTTCGGGGGCGGAGGCGCCCTGGGGGATGGTCCAGGCGCGGGATTCCTTGGGGCCGGCGGTGAGGTAGGTCTGGAGGCCGAGGGTGCGGAAGCCTACGTGGGCGAGGGTGGCGAGGCCGGGTTCTTCCTGGCCTACGGACTGGAGGAGCTCCAGGGCCTCCTCGTCGTCGAGCTCGGCGAGGTCCGCCTCCAGCTTGGCGTTGAGGAAGATCGCTTCGGCGGGGGCGACCAGGGCGCGCTGCTCGGCCTTGAAGTCGTCGTCGGTCAGCTCGTCCTCGTCGACGTTGAAGACGTAGAGGAAGGGCTTGGTGGTCAGGAGGTGCAGGTCGTGCAGGAGCTCCGTGCGCTCCGAGCCCTGGACGATGCCCTGGGAGAAGAGGGTGTCGCCCCGCTCCAGGATCTCCTTGGCCTCCTCGACCGCCTTGACCTTCGGCGCGATGTCCTTCTTGATCCGCGACTCCTTCTGGAGGCGGGGAAGCACCTTCTCGATCGTCTGGAGGTCGGCGAGGATCAGCTCGGTGTTGATGGTCTCGATGTCGTCCTTCGGGGAGACCTTGCCGTCCACATGGACGACGTTCTCGTCCTTGAAGGCGCGGATGACCTGGCAGATCGCGTCGGACTCGCGGATGTTCGCGAGGAACTTGTTGCCCAGGCCCTCGCCCTCCGAGGCGCCCCGCACGATGCCGGCGATGTCGACGAAGTCGACCGTCGCGGGCAGGATCTTCTGGGAGCTGAAGATCTCGGCGAGCTTGGTGAGGCGCGGGTCGGGGACGCCGACGACGCCGACGTTGGGCTCGATGGTGGCGAACGGGTAGTTGGCCGCCAGCACGTCGTTCTTGGTCAGGGCGTTGAAAAGGGTCGACTTGCCGACATTCGGCAGGCCGACGATTCCGATCGTGAGCGACACTTGGCGACTTCCCGTAGCGAGAATGTGTAAAGGGACC
>NZ_JBHVHQ010000216.1:0-6812 GCF_042800135.1 Streptomyces sp. NPDC057654
ACCGCGCGGCCGCTCCGCCAACGTCCTGTCACCGCAGCGGCGGATCTCTCGGGGTGGCCGAGAGATCCGCCGTTGCGGCATCCGGGACCGCCGCCTACCCGCACGTAGTACGCCGTGGGGTCGTCCGGCTACCCGCACGCGGTACGCCGTGGACCTGTCCGGCTAGCCACACGTGGTACGCCGTGGACCTGTCCGGCTACCCGTACGCGGTACACCATGGGCCTGTCCGGCTACCCGCCCGCGGTACGCCGTGGGGCCTGTCCCGCCCCGTCAGCGCCGCTCCAGCCGGAACAGTCTGATCTCGCGCTCCACGCGCTCCTGGTACTTCGCGTACGGCGGCCAGAACTCCAGCACCGCCGCCCACGCCGCCGCCCGCTCCGCCCCGTCGAGCAGCCGGGCCCGTACGGCGATGTCCTGCCCCTTCCAGCTCACCCGCGCGTCCGGGTGCGCCAGCAGATTCGCGGTCCAGGCCGGGTGGCCGGGCCGGCCGAAATTGGAGCCGACGAGCAGCCAGGTGCCGTCGTCCTGCGGCATGCAGGCCAGCGGCGTACTCCGCGGCTGCCCGCTCCTCGCGCCCGTGGCCGTCAGGATGACGCCGGGCAGCATCTGCGCGCTGAGCAGCACTCTGCCGCGCGTCAGCCGGTGCACGGCGCGGTCCACGGCCGGGATCACGAACGGCGCGAACTTCGCGAAAGTCCTGGTGGCGGACACCTTCTGCATGAGCCGCACCCCTGGCTGCGCCGCCATCAGACGGCCACGGCGGCAGCGGAACCGGCTTGGGCGGAACCGGCCGGGGCGGGGTCGGCCTGGGCGGCCAGGGCCTGCGCCCCGGTCGGGGGCGCCGGTGCGGCCTCGGCGTCCGGCGTGAACAGCCCGGCCAGGTCCGCGGCGCGCGCCCGCAGCCGGTGAGCGGGCCCGAAGAGCAACTCGTCACTGGCGGCGCGTTTGAAGTAGAGATGCGCGTCGTGCTCCCAGGTGAAGCCGATGCCGCCGTGCAGCTGCACCGCCTCCCCGGCGGCCGTGCGCAGCGCCTGGAGCGCCTGCGCGAGCGCGAGCCCGCCGGTGCCGGGCTCGGCGTCCGCCCGGCCCGCGGCCCACGCCGCGTAGTACGCCGCCGAACGGGCCGCCTGCACCTCCACGTACAGGTCCGCCAGCCGGTGCTTGACCGCCTGGAAGGAGCCGATCTGGCGGCCGAACTGCTCTCGCGCCTGGACGTATTCGAGCGTGCGCGCGAGCGCCCGGTCGGCCGCTCCCACGGCCTCCGCGGCGAGCACGGCGCCGACGCCGCCGCCCAGCCGCGCCAGTGCCCCCGGCACGTCGGCCTCGTCGCTGGATCCGAGCAGCTCGGCGGGGGTGTCGCGGAGTTCGATACGGGCCTGGGGCCGCGTCTCGTCCAGCGTGGTGAGGCGCGTACGGACGAGCCCTGGCAGACCGGCTTGTGCGGAACCGGCAGAACCGGCGGAACCGGCGACTCCGGCCGAACCGGCGGCTCCGGCCCCCGCGCCTGATCGCGCGCCGCGCGCGCCCCCGGACCGTGCGCCGGGCGCTCCCGTAACCGCGTCCCCAGCCCGTACGACGAAGAGGAGCGTGCGGCTGCGCGCGTACCCTCCGGCGTGCGCGGCCACGATCAGCAGCCCCGCGCTGTGCCCGTCGAGCACCTGCTCGGCCTGCCCGTACAGCCGCCAGCCGTCGTCGTACGGGCGCGCCTGCACGCCGCCCGCCCGGCCGCCGCCGGCCCAGTCGCCGTCGTTGGGGCCGGTGAGCCCCAGCGCCGCGGACAGCGCGCCGCCGGGCACGGCGAGCGTGGCCGTCAGCTCGCCGCCGGCGAGGCGCGGCAGCAGTTCGGCGCGCTGGGCGTCCGTGCCGAGTTCGGCGAGGAGGGGCGCGGCGAGCGCGGCGGTGGTCAGCAGGGGCGAGGGCAGCAGCGCCCGCCCGGTCTCCTCGCAGGCCAGCGCCAGCTCGGTCGGGCCGCAGCCGACGCCGCCGTACTCCTGGGCGATCGCCAGCCCCGGCAGTCCCAGCTGTTCGGCGAGCTGCCGCCACAGCGTCTCGTCGTACCCGGCCTCCGTACGGACCGCGGCCTTGACCTCGTCCGGCCCGCACCGCTTGGCCAGCAGTTCGCGCAGTGTGCGGCGGATCTCGTCCTGCTCCTCGGTGAACGCGGCGTCCATCGGCGGACTCCTCCCGTTTCTGACGGGCCGTCATGGTAGGGACAGGGAGCGCACTTTCCTAGAGCCGGGAGGTGATTCGGGGTGTCGCGCGGGGTGCCGCCGGGAACCGTATCTGATGTACCGTCAGATTTATGACATCAGGCACTCCAGGGGCCTCAGCAGTCACAACAGGCCGCCGCAAGGTGGCCGTCGTCGGCGTCGCGCTCGCCGACTGCGGCCGCGTCGACGAAGCCACCCCCTACGCCCTGCACGCCCAGGCCGCCCGCCGCGCCCTCGCGGACTCCGGGCTCGACCGGTCGGTCATCGACGGGCTGGCCTCGGCGGGGCTGGGCACCCTCGCCCCCGTGGAGGTCGCCGAGTACCTGGGGCTGCGGCCCACCTGGACGGACTCCACCTCGGTCGGCGGCTCCACCTGGGAAGTCATGGCCGCGCACGCCGCCGACGCCATCGCCGCCGGTCACGCCAACGCCGTCCTCCTCGTCTACGGCTCCACCGCCCGCGCTGACATCAAGGCCGGGCGGCGGACCTCGAACCTCTCCTTCGGCGCCCGCGGCCCGCTCCAGTTCGAGGTCCCGTACGGGCACACGCTCATCGCCAAGTACGCCATGGCCGCCCGCCGCCACATGCACGAATACGGCACGACGCTGGAGCAGCTGGCCAACGTCGCCGTACAGGCGCGCGCCAACGCCGCGCACAACCCCGACGCGATGTACCGCGCCCCCATCACCGTCGACGACGTGCTCGGCGGCCCCATGATCGCCGACCCCTTCACCAAGCTGCACTGCTGCATACGCTCCGACGGCGGGTGCGCCGTGCTGCTCGCCGCCGAGGAGTACGTCCCGGACACCGCCAAGGCCCCCATATGGGTACTCGGTTCGGGCACCGCCGTCTCGCACACCTCCATGTCGCAGTGGGACGACTTCACCGTCTCCCCGGCCGCCGCGTCGGGCCGCGCCGCCTTCGAACGGGCGGGCGTGGGTCCGGACGACGTCGATGTGGCCGAGCTGTACGACGCGTTCACCTATATGACGCTCGTAACGCTGGAGGACCTCGGTTTCTGCGGAAAGGGCGAAGGCGGCGCCTTCGCGGAGAAGGAACGGCTCACCATCGGCGGCGAACTGCCCGTCAACACCGACGGCGGCGGCCTCTCCGCCTGCCACCCCGGCATGCGCGGGCTCTTCCTGCTGGTCGAGGCGGTACGGCAGCTACGGGGCGAGGCGGACGAGGGCCGCCAGGTCCACAAGGCCGACGGCCGCCTCCCGGAGATCGCGGTGGCCTCCGGAACGGGCGGCTGGTTCTGCTCCTCGGGCACGGTGGTACTGGGACGAGGGTGAGCCCACGCCCGACGGCCCTCCTCAGTCGCTCTCGCCGATTCAAACCTCTGTTGCCCGGCGTTGCTTAGATGGTCCGCATGAGCACCGAGCCGAACGAGCCGAACCAGAGGCACCCGGATGCACGGGTGCAGCCCCAGTCCGAGCGACCGACGGAGACACAGACGGAGACACGGACGGGGACGGGGGCAGAGACGCAAGCGGAGACACAGACGGGGACGCGGGCGGAAACCCCGACGGAGACACAGGCGGAGGCACAGGCGGGGACACAGGCGGAGTTCCGCGCCCTCCTGCACTCGCTGCGCGTATGGCAGGGCGAGCTGCCGCCCTTCGACCCGGCTACGGCCCCCGCCGCTCCCCTCCCCCTCTTCCAGCGCTGGCTGCGCGAGGCCGCCGAAGCCGGGGAGCCGGAGCCACACACGATGACCCTCGCGACCGCGGACGCGGCGGGCTCCCCGTCCGTACGCATCGTGATGCTGCACGACGCCGACGAGCGCGGCTGGCACTTCGGCTCCCACCGTACGAGCCGCAAGGGCCGCGACCTGGCCGCGCGCCCCGCGGCGGCGCTGGGGTTCTACTGGGCGGCCCTGGGGCGGCAGGTGCGGGTCCAGGGCATGGTGACCGCCGCCGGCCCCGAGGAAAGCTCGGCAGACCTGCACCAACGCTCCACGGGCGCGCTGGCGGCCGCTCTCGTCGGCAGACAGAGCGACGTCCTCGGCTCCTACCGCGAACTGGAAGAGGCTGCCGCCGCCGCATGGGAGCGCGCGCAACGCGAACCGAATGCCCAAGTGGACAGTTGGACGCGCTACGTGCTGGCCCCCGCCGAAGTCGAGTTCTTCCAGGGTGACGCGCGACGCCGCCACGTGCGCCTCACCTACCTCCGCACGGCCGACGGCTGGACCACCGAACTCCTCTGGCCCTGACGACGGCGGGCCCGCGACGCGCCTCGCCGCCCGCCTCGCTCATCCTCCGCCCGCCTCGCTCATCCGCCCCAGGCCGAGCTTACGCACCTGCCGGAGCCGTCAGCCCCGCGGCCGTTCCCGCCGCATCGTCCCGACCGGCGCCATCCGCCGCCCGGACATCGCCCGGCTCCGAGAAGGCGGACGGCAGCGGGTCGCTCGCGAGCCGTGCGTGGAGGTGGACGTCCCGGAAGACGTCCGTGGACCCCGCCTCGAACATGGCTCCCCGGAGGGTGCCCTCCAGCGCGTACCCGCTGCGCTCAGCGACCCGGCAGGACGGGACGTTGCCCAGCGCGTGCCCCAGTTCCAGCCGGTTGAGGCCGATCTCGCCGAAGCCCCACCGGGTGCACAGCTCCAGCGCGCGGGCGGCGACGCCCCGGCCGCGGGCCTCGGCGAGCACCCAGTAGCCGACGCGGGCGTTCGAGAAGGTGCGGTTGATGAGGTTGAGGGACACCTCCCCCACGATCTCGTCGTCCTCGGTGATCGCGTAGGTCGCGGCGTCGCCGCGCTCCCAGCTCTCGAAGCGCCTGCGTATGAAGTCGCGGGCGCCGGCCTCGTCCCGTACCGGAACGAGCGGCGTGTTCCAGCGCAGGAACTCCGGGTCGCTGTGGCCCCGCAGCGCTACGGGCGCGTCCGCGTACTCCCAGGTGCGCAGCCGCAGGCCGTAGCCCCGCAGGTCGGCCGGGCGCAGCGGCTCCGCTGCCGTCGTGTTCGCCATTCTTCCCGCACTCCCCACCTCCGTCGCGCCCCGACGCCCGTTGCTCGGTCCCCGACGCTCCGGGACACGTCCATCTGTACCGCATTCAACAGGGGCGGAAGACGGGCACTGCCACCGGGGGTTCGCCGCCCGGTTCCGTACGGAAGCGGGCGCGCAACGGCATCCCTATGCGCAGTTCTCTCTCCGGGCAGTCGACGATCTCGGTCATCATCCGGGGCCCTTCGGCCAGGTCCACGACGGCTGCGGTGTACGGAACGCGGTCGCCGAAGGGCGGCAGGTCGTTCAGGTGGACCACCGACCAGGTGTAGAGGACGGCCCGGCCGCTCGCCTCCTCCCAACGGACGTCCTCGCTCCAGCAGCCGGGGCAGAACTCGCGCGGGTAGTGGTGGGCCAGCGAACAGGCCGCACAGCGCCTGATCAGGAGGCGTCCTTCGGCCGCCGCGTCCCAGTAGGGGCGGGTGAAGGCGTCGGTCTCGGGCAGGTCGAAGCGCGCCGCGCTCACAGGAACAACCCCATCACGTCGTCGAGGGACCAGGTCTGCCAGCTCATGGCGAGGAGGGCGACGAGCGATATGAGCGCCATCATCGCGTTCTGGCCCTGCTCGGCCCAGTCGTGGACCATGAGGACGAGGTAGAGCAGGTTGAGCAGGAGGCCGCCGATGAGCGCTATGGGGGTGAGGAGCCCGGCCACGAGCCCGAGCCCGAGGGCGAGTTCCGCGTAGACGACGAGGTACGCCATGGCCTTGGGCCGCGGGCTCACGACCTTCTCGAACCCGTTCGTCACGAAGCTCCAGCGGTGCTTGCCCGCCACATCGGCGGCCCACGCGATGCCCGTACCGCGCTCGAACCAGCCCTTCTTGTCCTTGTGCCGCCAGCTCTCCAGCCACCACAGCCCGAGCCCGATGCGCAGCACCGCGAGCCATTCGGCCCCGCTGAGCCAGATCGTCTGCATCGCCCGCCCTTCTGCTATCTGCCGCCCTCTGATTTCCTGCCGAATCCTGTTTCCCTGCCGAGCCCTGCTCCCCTGCCGAGCTCTGCGCTCTGCGCTCTGCGCTCTGCGCCTCCCGATTTTCTGACGGTACGTCAGTTCAACGGATGGGTAAGGGGTTACGCAAGGGGCTCGGCTCGGATCTCTTTCCCGTGCAACCCCATTCCTGACGCAGCGTCAGTTCAGTAACCTGACTAGGCGTCAGCTAAGTTGGCCATCGAGCAGGAGTGGGCGAGAACGATGCTTGGATCGACTCACGGCACCCTCACCACCACCTCCCGTACGGCCCGCGTGCTGGCCTGCGGCGAGCAGACGGCGGGACCCGCCGTCCACGGCAGGGCCGCACCGGCCGAGGACGTGGACGTCAGCGGCCGGGCCCTGCACTCGGACGTACCCGACCTCGACCGCTTCTTCCGGCCCTCCTCCGTGGCCGTCGTCGGCGCGTCCGACGCCGAGGGGCGCCCCAACACCGGCATCACCCGTCAGCTCATCGCCTGGGCCGAGCGCGTCGGCGCCCGCCTCCACCCCGTGCACCCCACCCGCACCAGCGTCTTCGGCCTCCCCTGTTGTCCGAGCGTCGCCGACCTCCCCGAAAAGGTCGACCTGGCCGTTCTGCTCGTCGGCGACCCGACCCCCCTCATCGAGG
>NZ_JBHVHQ010000216.1:6822-11104 GCF_042800135.1 Streptomyces sp. NPDC057654
ACTCGCCGACGCGAAGGTCCGCTTCGCCGTCGCCTTCGCCTCCGGCTTCGCCGAGACCGGTGAGGCGGGCGCGGCCGCGCAGCAGCGGCTTGCGGCCGCCGTCGAACGCTCCGGGATCCGCCTCCTCGGCCCGAACACCAACCTCAACGCCTTCGAGAAGTTCCGCGACGACCTCGACGGCCCCGCCATCGCCCTCATCACCCAGTCAGGCCACCAGGGCCGCCCCGTCTTCACCCTCCAGGAACTCGGCATCCGGCTCTCCCACTGGGCCCCGACCGGCAACGAAGCGGACCTGGAGACAGCGGACTTCATCTCCTACTTCGCCACCTGCCCCGAGGTCGGCGCCATCGCCGCGTATGTGGAAGGGCTCAAGGACGGCCGCGGCTTCCTCCTCGCCGCCGACCGGGCCGCCCGCAACAAGGTGCCCGTGGTCACCGTCAAGGTCGGCCGGACCGAGACCGGCGCCCGGATGGCCGCGTCCCACACCGGCAAGCTCACCGGCGCGGACGAGGTGGTGGACGCCGCCATGCGGCAGTTCGGCGTGATCCGCGTCGACGGGCTCGACGAGCTCCAGGACACGGCGGCCCTGCTCGCCCGCGCCCGCCCGCCGCGCGCCGACGGCGTCGTGGTCTATTCGATCTCGGGCGGAACGGGCGCGCACTTCTCGGACCTGGCGACCGCCGCCGGCCTCGAACTCCCCACGCTCGGCACGGCGAAGCAGGACGAGCTCCACCAGTGGATACCCGACTACCTCAGCGTCGCGAACCCGGTCGACAACGGCGGCCACCCCGTGGGCGACTGGCGCGGCCGCAAGATCATCGACGCGATCCTCGCCGATCCCTCCGTCGGCGTCCTCATCTGCCCGATCACCGGCCCCTTCCCGCCCATGAGCGACAAGCTCGCCCAGGACCTGGTCGACGCGGCCGAACAGACCGACAAACTGGTGTGCGTCGTGTGGGGCTCCCCCGTCGGCACCGAGGACGCCTACCGCACCACCCTGCTCGGCTCCTCCCGCGTCGCCACCTTCCGCACCTTCGCCAACTGCATCACCGCCGTTCGCGCCTACCTCGGCCACCACCGCTTCACCGCGGCCTACCGCTCGCCCTTCGAGGACGCCCCGCGCACCCTCTCCCCTTCCGCGCGCAAGGCGCAGGCACTGATGCGCCCGGGCGAGCAGCTCAGCGAGCACGCCGCGAAGCAGCTGCTGCGCGCGTACGGCATTCGCGTGCCACGCGAGCAGCTGGTGACCAGCGCGGCGGCGGCCGTACGGGCGGCCGGCCTGGTCGGCTATCCCGTCGTCATGAAGGCGTCCGGTCCGCAACTCGCCCACAAGAGCGAACTCGGTCTGGTCAAGGTCGGTCTGACCTCGGCCAGTCAGGTCCGGGACGCCTACCGCGAGCTCACCGACATCGCCCGCTACGAAGGCGTGCCGCTCGACGGCGTGCTCGTCTGCCAGATGGTCGCGCGCGGCGTCGAAATGGTCGTCGGCGTCACCCCCGACAGCCTCTTCGGCCCCACCGTGACCGTCGGCCTCGGCGGCGTCCTGGTGGAGGTACTTCAGGACGCGGCGGTGCGCGTACCGCCGTTCGGCGAGGACCAGGCCCGCGCGATGCTCGGCGAACTGCGCGGCCGCTCCCTGCTCGACGGCGTCCGCGGCGCACCGCCGGCCGACGTGGACGCGCTCGTCGAAGTCGTCCTGCGCGTCCAGCGCATGGCCCTCGAACTGGGCGACACGCTCGCCGAACTCGACATCAACCCGCTGATGGTGCTGGAACGCGGCCAAGGCGCGGTGGCGCTGGACGCGCTCGCCGTCTGCCACTGACCCCCAGATCCGGAGCCGCTCCCCCATGACTTCCTCCCCCGAAGAATCCGTTGAGTCATTGATACGGCACACCACTGACAACGGGGTCTCGTGGATCACCCTCAACCGCCCCGAAGCGATGAACGCCGTCACCTGGGACCAGCGGGAACGCGTCATTTCGCTGCTCGACGAGGCCTCCGCCGACCCGGCCGTACGAGCCGTCGTGATCACCGCGACCGGCAAGGGCTTCTGCGCCGGCGCGGACCTCCGCGGCGCCCCCGCCACCGGCGGCGCCGAGCGCGTGGCGGGCGATGTGGCCCGTACGATCCGGCGCGGCGCCCAGCGGCTGATCAGCGCCGTCCTGGACTGCGAGAAGCCCGTCGTCGCCGCCGTCAACGGCACCGCGGCGGGGCTCGGCGCGCATCTCGCGCTCGCCTGCGACCTCGTGCTGGCGGCGGAATCGGCACGGTTCATCGAGGTGTTCGCGCGGCGCGGGCTCGTACCGGACGGAGGCGGCGCGTACCTCCTGCCGCGGCTGGTGGGCCCGCAGCGCGCGAAGGAGCTGATGTTCTTCGGCGACGCGCTGCCCGCCGCCGAGGCGGAGCGGCTGGGCCTGGTCAACCGGGTCGTGGCCGACGCGGAGCTGGCGAAGGTCGCGCGGGAGTGGGCGGAGCGGCTGGCGACGGGCCCCACCCGCGCGCTGGCCCTCACCAAACAGCTGGTCAACGCCTCGCTCGACACCGACCGTACGACTGCCTTCGCGGCCGAGGCCGCCGCGCAGGAAATCAACATGACGACATCGGACGCACAGGAGGGCGTCGCGAGCTTCGTCGAGCGACGCACCCCCGAATACCGAGGAGGCTAGCCAAGTGTCACGTTCTGTCCATCACTTCCCATCCAAAACCGCGTCAGTTTCAATGAAGTCATGATGGGACACGCAGGGATGGCAGCCACCGCCGTGCGCTATCTGCGGTCGGTGGGTGCGTCCACCACAGCCGGTCAGCCGGTCGATCCGCTCCCCCGCCCCGACCTGCGCGCCGTCGGCGCGGACGAACGCTCCCCCGTCGAGGCGTCCGAGTTCCGGCGCGTGCTCGGCGCCTTCGCGAGCGGCGTCACCGTCGTCACCGCGCCCGCCGAGCCCGAAGGGGCCACTGGGGCTGACGGGACGGACAGGGCTGACAGTTCACACACCAGAGGCCCCTGTGGCCCGGCCGGCTTCGCCTGCCAGTCCTTCTCGTCGCTCTCCCTCGACCCGCCGCTGGTCGCCTTCATGGTGGCCCGTACGTCCACGACCTGGCCGCGCATCGCCCGCGCCGGCGTCTTCTGCGTCAACATCCTGGGCGTCGGACAGGGCGACCTGTGCCGCGGCTTCGCGGTGAGCGGCGCGGACAAGTTCGCCGGGGTGCGGTACGAGCCGTCGCCGGTGACCGGATCGCCGCTGCTCGCGGGCGTACCGGCGTGGATCGACTGCACCATTCACACCGTGCACACGGGCGGCGACCACCTCATCGTCGTCGGCCGCGTCGAGGCTCTCGGCGCCACGGAGGACGAGGAGGTGACCGGGGCGGGCCCGCTGCTCTTCCACCGGGGAGCGTTCGGCTCGTTCGACAGCCTCTGAACCACACCGTCGGGGTCAGGCCCGAAAGGCCCGCTCGTCAGCGCTGACCAGTGCCCGTCAGCGCTGGTGGCCCCCGGCGTGGCTCTGGCCGTTGCCGTGGGCACGGCTGTGCGAGCCTTGTTTCCCCTGCGGCTGGTGGCCCCCGGCGTGGTCCTGGCCGTTGCCGCGGTCACGACCGTGCGAGCCTTGTTTCCGCTGCGCCAGCTGCTCGGCCTTCTTCTTCGTCGTCTTCGTCAGCACATAGCGCTTGCCGGAGCCCGGCTTCCCTATCTCGTGGAACATCCGCAGCTTCTTGGCGGTGCCGCCGACGCTCCACTCCCGCACCAGTTCGCACGCGTTGATCCGCATGGAGACGCCCTGGACGTGGCCGCTCTCCTTCACCGAACTCCAGGTCCCGGTGCCCTCGCAGTCCTTCGGCTTGTCCTTGCCGGTGCCGTCCCACACGAAGTTGTCGAGCCCGTCGGCGACGGCCTTCCCGTCCTTGGCCAGCTCCACCATGCCGCCGTGCCCGTCGCTCCAGACGCCCTCGATGTCCGAGGCGCTGAGCCGGGGCGGCTTGTAGACGCTCACCAGCCCGGTCCCGTACGCGGCCGTGCCGAGCACGGCGACGCCGAGCCATGCCACGGCGGCATTGCGCGCGACCCGCCGGACGAGACGTCCGCCGCGGCCCGCGCGGGCCCGGCCCCCGGCGGTCCGCGCGACCACGGTCGCGGGCGCGAGGACGGCGGCGAGGGCGGCCCACCACTCCAGGTACGTCAGGGGCTGCGCGAGCGCCCGGCTGCCGAGCGCGGCCACCGCTCCGAACGCGACGACCAGCGCCGCCGACACCACCGGTACGGCCGCGAGGGCCCGCAGGCAGTTGT
>NZ_JBHVHQ010000217.1:0-11103 GCF_042800135.1 Streptomyces sp. NPDC057654
GCACCGTGGGAGGGCCCGGTCAGTGGTGAGCGTGGTGGCTGTGGCCCCAGTGCTTGGTGTCCACGGTGTGGTGGTTGGCGTTGCGGAGGGTGGCCGTGTCGCGGTGGTCGTCCCACGCGTACTCGCGGCTGTTCTGGAAGACGTCACGCGCCGTATCGTGGCCCCGGCCCGTGTGGACCCGGACGCTCTTGTGGCCGCCCAGAGTCAGGTGGTGGAAGCGGTAGACCTTGTGCGTGCAGTCGCTGGTGAGGGTCCAGCCCTTCAAGTCGACCGGACGCTGGCCGGTGTTCTTCACGGTGACCCACTCCGCGTTGAGGCTGCGGTTGGAGTGGTCGTCGTGCCCGGGGCTGTCGGCCTGGACGGCGCCCAGCACGACCGGCGAACGGTGCTTGCCCGGCGGCGTGGGGTGGCCGGCGGCCGAGGCCGGCAGGGCCAGGGCGGCGGCCATGGCCGCCGAGCCCAGGACAGCGGTGGCGAGACGCGGTGCGAAACGGATCACGTGAACCTCCTGCGAACAGCCCTTTGTTCTGGGGCTGCTGTTACCTGATGCCTGGCCTGTCGCCGGGCGAGCCCCACTGTGGCCCACCGCGAGTGCCGTGGTTGAGGAAGCTGCCGCCCTTTACGAAACACGGACATATGCACACCCGGCATGCGCCAGGCTTACGCGCCTCCGCGCGTGCCCACCCTCCTGCGCCCGCTGTTCACACCGAGCTCCCGCCCCCGCGAAATCTTTTCGGCCTTCCACCAATCCGCCCGCGCCCCCGCTCCGAATACGGGGCATGAGAACGTGGCGCAATCGTCTTCTCCCCGCCGCGCTGGGCGCGCTGAGCGGCCTGGTCGCCGGCTATGTGGCCCTCGCCGTCGCCGAGCTGGCGGCCGTCGCGGTACGTCCCGAGGCCAGTCCCGTCACGGCGGTCGGCGGCGCGGCCATCGACCGCACGCCCGCGGCCGTCAAGGTCTGGGCCATCCGCAACTTCGGCACCAACGACAAGCTCGTCCTTCAGCTCGGCATCGTCGCCGTACTCGCCCTCTTCGCCATGACCCTCGGCACCCTGGCCCGTCGCTTCCGGCGCGCGGCCCCCGCCGGAGTGCTCGTCTTCGGCGTGGTGGGCGCCCTGGCGGCGACGAGCCGCCCCGACTCGCAGGGCGTGCTGGACGCCGTCCCCTCCCTCGTCGGGGCCTTCGCCGCAGCAGTGGTGCTGTACCTGCTCGCCGCGCGGCTGCCGACGCCCGGCGCGGCCCCGGCCACGCCCGGGGAGCGCTCCGGCATCGACCGCCGCGGCTTCGTCCTCGGCCTCGCCGGCGCCACCGCGGCGGCCACCGTCGCCGGACCGCTCGGCCGCTCGCTGAACGCCGCCGACGCCGAACGCGCCGCCGAGTCGCGCGCCATGGTCAAGCTCCCCGCGCCCGCTTCCCCCGCGCCCCCGCTGCCGCGCGGCGTGGACCTGAAGCTGCCCGGTCTGAGCCCGTTCACCACGGCCAACCGCGACTTCTACCGCGTGGACACCGCGCTGACCGTACCCCGCGTGGACGCCGACGGCTGGCGGCTGCGCGTACACGGCAAGGGCGTCGGCAAGCCGCTCACCCTGAACTTCCAGGACCTGCTGCGCCGTCCCCTCGTCGAGCGGGACATCACCATGACGTGCGTGTCCAACGAGGTCGGCGGCCCGTACGTCGGGACCGCCCGCTGGCTCGGGGTGCGCCTCGCCGACGTCCTGCGGGAGGCCGGGGTGCGGGCGCCGTCCCGTGGCGGTCCGGCCGATCAGCTCGTCGCCCGGTCCGTGGACGGCATGACGCTCGGTACGCCCGTCGAGACCGTACTGGACGGCCGGGACGCGCTCCTCGCCGTCGGGATGAACGGGGCGCCGCTGCCGTTCGAGCACGGCTTCCCGGTGCGGATGCTCGTACCCGGCCTGTTCGGCTATGTCTCCGCCTGCAAGTGGATCAAGGACATCGAGCTGACCACGTTCGACGCGTACGACCCGTACTGGGTCAGGCGCGACTGGGCCGCCAAGGCGCCCGTCAAGACGCAGTCGCGCATCGACGCTCCCAAGCCGTTCGCGAACGTCAAGGCCGGCGCCGTCACCGTGGCCGGGGTCGCCTGGGCCCAGCACAAGGGCATCGACCGCGTCGAGATACGCGTCGACGACGGCGACTGGCAGCGGGCCGAACTGGCCGCCGAGGCGGGCGTGGACACCTGGCGGCAGTGGTCGTTCGCGTGGCGGGCCACGCCCGGCACGCACGCCCTGCACGTACGGGCCACCGACCGCACCGGCTACGTACAGACCGCCGCGCGCGCCCGCACCATCCCGGACGGCGCCACGGGCCGGCACTCGGTGGTGGTCACCGTGACCTGACACCCGCCAGGGCCGTGCACCGGTACCCGCGCGACCCGGCATCCGACGTGCGACGCCCGACCACCGCTCGTACTCGTCCCACCTCGATACATCGGACCACCGACACACCGCTTGGAGCACACCATGAACACTCGCATCACGTCCCGCCTCGGCCGCCGCGCCGCCCTCGCCGTCACCGCCGCCGCGCTGCTGCCGATCGCCCTGACCGCCTGTTCCGACGGCGGCGGCAACGACAAGGAGAAGAAGTCCGACGCCTCGTCCTCCGCCTCGCAGCAACCTTCCGAGACCGGCGGCGGGGACGAGAGCATGGACACCGCCGCGTCGAAGCCCTTCGGACCCGCGTGCTCGTCGGTGCCGAAGGACGGCGCGGGCAGCTTCGACGGGATGGCCAAGGACCCGGTCGCCACGGCCGCTTCCCACAACCCGGCCCTGTCGACGCTGGTGGCCGCCGTGAAGAAGGCCGGCCTCGTGGACACGCTCAACAATGCCAAGGACGTCACCGTGTTCGCGCCGACCAACGACGCCTTCAGCAAGATCCCCAAGGATCAGCTGAACAAGGTGCTGGCCGACAAGGCGATGCTCACCAAGATCCTCACCGGGCACGTCGTCGGTGAGAGGATCGCCCCGGCGCAGCTGGCCGACGGCTCCTACGAGACGCTGGCGAAGAGCAAGCTCACCACGTCCGGCTCGGGCGAGTCCTACAAGGTCGACGGCTCTGCCAACGTGGTCTGCGGCAATGTGCAGACCGCCAACGCCACCGTCCACCTCATCGACAGCGTCCTGCTCCCCAAGAAGTAAGGACCGGAGCAGTTCGGAGGCGACCATGCCCGTCACGGCCCCCGGCGGCCCGTACCCGTCCCCCGCCCACGGCGCCCTCGAAACCCTGCTGGACCGCGTCGCGCGCGGCGACCAGCAGGCGTTCGAGAGCCTGTACACGGCGGTGGCCGGCACGGTCCTCGGACTGGTGCGCAGGCTCGTACGCGACCCCGCCCAGTCCGAGGAGGTCGCCCAGGACGTGCTCATCGAGGTGTGGCGGTCCGCCGCCCGCTTCGACGCGCGGCAGGGCAGCGCCATGTCCTGGATCATGACGCTGGCCCACCGGCGCGCGGTGGACCGGGTGCGCTCCGCGCAGGCGGCGGCCGACCGTGAGCAGCGGGCCGGGGCGGGCGCCGCCTCCGTCCCCTTCGACGAGGTCAGCGAGCAGGTCGAACGGCGCCTGGAACGGGAGCAGGTGCGGCGCTGCCTCGGCCAACTCACCGAATTGCAGCGGGAGTCCGTGACGCTGGCCTACTACCGGGGCTACACCTACCGGGAGACCGCCGAGGTGCTGGGCACGGCCCTGGGCACCGTCAAGACGCGGCTGCGCGACGGGCTGATCCGGCTCCGGGACTGCCTGGGGGTGGCGGCGTGAGCACCGTCGATCTGCACACCCTGACCGGTGCGTACGCGCTCGGGGCGCTGTCCGGGCAGGAGGCGGCGGAGTTCGAGCGCCACCTCGTACGGTGCCCGGCGTGCGACCGCGAGGTGCGGGAGCTGCGCGAGACGGCGGCCCGGCTGGCGGTCGCGGTGGCCGAGGTTCCTCCGGCGCAGCTGCGTACGCGCGTGATGGCGGCGCTGCCCGGCGTCCGGCAACTGCCGCCCGTACGGCGCGAGGCCGCGGTCGTACCGCTGCGCCGACGGCTGCGAAACCGGCTGCCGCAGTTCGCGGTCGCCGCCTGCCTGGCGGCGGCCTTGGCCGCCGGCGGACTCGCCCTCGACGCGCGGCACGACGCCGACCAGCAGCGCGACAGCGCCGCCCGCGCCGAGCAGCGCGCGTCCACCCTGAGCGCGCTGATGGCCGCCCCGGACGCCTCCTTCCACACCACCGCGCTCAAGGGCGGCGGCACCGCGACCCTCGTCGCCTCGGAGCGCCAGGGCCGCTCGGCCCTCGTCTACGACGGCCTGCCGGACCTGCCGCAATCCCGTGTCTACCAGCTCTGGTACAGCCGCGGCGGCACGATGGTCCCCGCAGGGCTGCTCATACCGAGCGGCTCCGGTGGCTCCAGCGGTGCGACGCTGCTGACCGGTACGCCCCGGGGCGCCGACGGGGTGGGCGTGACGGTCGAGCCCGCCGGCGGCTCGACCACCCCGACCGGCAAGCCACTGGCCCTGCTGCCCGTATGAACCCTATACGACCGCCGCTCCTGAATTCGGCGGGAAATCCTTTCCCAACCCCCGTCCGGTCTACCGTTGCACGTGTACTGGATCGCCCCAGCGCCATCGCCACTTGATGGCAGTAACCGGGAATAGACACCCCGGCGGTTCCCCAAATCAGGCCTGTGCCACATCAGAACCGGTCTGATCTCTCAGCACCGGTTCTGACCTGGTGTGTCACCGTCGCAGTGGGGGATTTTGAGCCTACGAGCTCGTACCGTTTAGTCCAGGGCCGTTTCCTGGGGCTCCTCGGATTCCGAATCGTCCCCCTTGATTTCCACGGACCTGCGCCGCAGGTTCTCCACGTCAGTCAGGATGCCGACCAGCAGTTTGTGGAGTTCATCCAGTTGGTTCGCCGGGACGAGCGGGGTGTGGCCTCCGACTTCCGGCTCCAGGGCGTGCAGATGGTCGAGTGCGTCACGGGAGCCCTGCACCCCGAGATGGAGTGCCTTGCGATGCATGGCAGCACGCTGGCTCGGAGGTGCCGAAGCGTCTTCGAAGCGCGGGGCCGGAACCGGGACAGCAGGCAGAGCATCTTCGGCCCCCTGAGCAGCGCCATACTGGAACAGTGCCGTCGCCGGTTCCGTGGTGACGGGTACTTCACCGGAAGGAGCACTGGTGTGGACGTCGCGGTTGGCCAGCGCCGTCCCATTGTTCGGTGAGGGCCCCGCCGGAATCCGAACCAGTGCTGAATTGGGTGTCGTTGACGGCGGTACGATCGGCGCCGTGCGTTCCGGATCCGAGGCCTCGACGACATCCCACTCGTACAGTGGCATCGGCACGCCATTGGCGTCGCGGGCGATACGGTCCGGGGCATCGAGATCGACTTTGAAGTACACGTACGGCGCCTCGGTGGACGTGGCCGACTCCTTGCCGGTTAGGCTCTGCCTGGGCACGGAGTTCTGGGGTAGATCGTCACCGCGGAAGGTGTTGGCAGCCAGTGCGAGGGTCCACAGACCGATTTCGTTCGTCGGCCGTGCGAGTCCCTCGATGACCTTGTTCACGTCCGAACGGAAAGGGACGCCGCCTTTCTCCTTCTTGGCTCCCAACGACGAGCCGACGTTCCTGGTCAGAAGCTTGTCGGCGATCAGTGCGACACCGCCGGCCACAGCGAGGGTGCGGCGGGCGTCGTCGTCGCCGTTCATCGCCGGTGCGATCAACTCGATGAAGTCGTCAGTGGGCTGCGGAGTCCAGCCCTGGGTGACGTCGATTGACAGGACGCCGCCGTTGTTCCAGGCGTTTCGCGCCTGCTTGGTGACGAGCTTTTTCTTCGCACGCCAGGGCAGGTCGATGATCGGACCGAGCAGTTCGCCGAACCCCTTCATGCTCATCCGCTGGCCGCCCTTGATCGCCTTGGCCTGGTCCTTGAGAAGCTCCAGGAGGTCCGGCTGCGTCAGGGCGCTGACCAGATAGACGGCACGCCACAAGGCGGCCGCAGGAGGAGCCGGATCGCCTCCGAAGATCTGCGGAAGCTCGGCCACGGGAATGCGGCCGACGGCAAGGCCGTACACCGCTTGGAGATCGGCCGTCTTCCAGCGCGGGTCACCCTGCTGGATGATCCGCTTCAGGGCCCGGGTGATGACCTCGATGTTCTGAGCCGCCGGCTCCCACTGTTTGAACTCGACGTGTACCGAGGCCAGTACCGAACGAATGGCGTCGTCAAAGATATCCTCGGGAGACAGGACCCGGCCCTCGTGTCCCTCGACCCCGACGACGATCTGTGCCGGAACGACATAGGACTGAGCAATCTGAGCGGACCGAAGGCCGGGCGTCGCCCCCTTCATCTGATCGTCGAACTCTCGCCGCAGCCCCTGCCGCCACTGAGCCCGGCTGGCGGCCAGTCGATCCTCAATCCCGGGCCCTGCGGCCGAGGCGCTGCCCAGCAGCGCGTTGGTGGCCAGGGTGGCCACCTCGGCGGGGTCGGTGCCGTGCCCGGCCAGTACGGCCCAGGCGCTGGCGAGCCGGGTGATCCCGTCACGGACGACGAGAAGGTGGATCGACTCTGTGCCGTCCTCGAAGGCGATCTCGGCGGGGTGGGTGATCAGATTACGGGTGACGGAGCGCGTGAGGATGGAGGTCGCGTAGCTGTTGAGCGACAGCGTCGCGTGGATGGTCTGCCACACATGGTTCCGCAGGTGGGCAAGGTTCTCATAGCGATACTGCACGATTGCACTGGGATGGCCCTCATGGGTGATCCCGTGTACTTGCGGGTCAGGTACCTCCGAGACCTCCATGCCAGTACGAGGCTGGGGGCCGGGGAACAACTCGCTTAGCAGGACGCGGGTGACAACCGACCGTAGTGTCGCCCCTTCGACGTTCTCGATCATCAGCAGACCCGAGGGCTCATCCTTCGTCGGGTGGAGCTGAACTGACAGCGCCTCCGGTCCAGTTGAAGCACGCGCTATGGCTTTCAATGAAGCGTCCGGTAGCCAGGTACTTGGATTGGCCAGGCCCGCTGTGGTCACCGCCGGGACGTGACTGTCCGTCGAGTCAGCAGGGAGACGCGGCAAGATGTTGGTAACTCGGATCGTGTCCGTGCCCCAGAGGACGTCGATGGAAAGGGCAGCGGATTGGCTGGTGGTCATGGGCACAGATCTCCAATGTGGTTCGAACTAGCCTGCGGTGGCCGCCACGAAGGGCGGCGAGTCGTCTGAACTCGCCGCCCTGAGGGTCGTTATGTGTATATTTCAGTTGAGCAATCCTTATATTCAAAAAGTAAATCCTGCGGCAGCCAGGTTGGCCTGCAGCTCACGCCCCCATAGCATTTGTGCAGATAGATGACGCGAGCATCGAGCTTTGCGAGCGTCAGGAGCGGCTCGACCTTGGTCGCGTGACAGGAGAGGGTCTCCAGTGCGGGAGATCCCGGTGGGAGGGGTTCAAAATCCGGACAGTCCGCTGTGAGGCTGTACCACTTGACCCCCCGGCTGGTATGGAAGACGGCCAGCCCCGAGGGGCGACCGGCGAGTCGAGTGCACAGCCAGGTGAGCAGGTCACGCTCGGCCTGCTTGGCGTGCCGTTTTGGCATGTGGGCGACGAGCGGTGTGGGGAACTCGGCCAGCGCTTCGATGAGTCGCCCGGTGCGCTGGCGGCCAAGCGCCTGCGCGGCCTTGAGGGTGGCGGTCCTTATGTGGATGCCGTAGCCCCCCTTGACGAGCCTGCGTGGATACAGTAGGGGCCCCGTTGTGCGGATGTGTAAATCGCTGAGAAGCGTGTTCCATCTGTGTAGATGCCTCGGAATCTCAGTATTTGCTAGTTCTAGCGCACATATAGTCTGATATGGCAGCCGTCCGGAGGAGCCGACGAGATAGACAGGAAGATCTTCAGCGCTGCTCATCTGTGGCTCCTGACCGTGCTGTTGCCCAAATGGTGGGTGGCAGGCACCGCCAGTGTGGCTGGCGCGGCCTGTTGGGGTGACCTTACCCTCAAGTCGCGGGCGCGCACGGGAATTTTAAGGGATCTCACAGAAGGATCTTGATATGGCACTGGGGAGAGGGGGGTGGCTCCGCTCCTTGACTGCAAGGGTGGTTCGTCGAAGGCTATGGGAGATCGGCCACGAACCGTGGGTGGTGATTGGGTTGTTGCTCCCCCGGTGTGAACGCTGACTCTGGTGACCGAGCTGTAAGCGGAGCAATGATCGCTTGAGGGTGGCGAACCGGCCGGGCTTCTCGTGCTTCACGATCGATGCAGGTCAAGCGGGGGCGAAGCCATTCGTAAGTCGATCCGAACTCGGTTGGCCGAGGAGGGCAGGTGCTAAGCGCCACTGCCTGACCGGTGGCAACGGCCACCTGCTGCAGTATCGCTGATTGGTGGTCACTAAAACGACGCCACCCGGCTCCTACCCTAGACGGGCCATGTCTCTCCCCTCCGTGGCCGACGGTATCAACCCAAGTGAACACCTCGTGCCGTTATTTCGGTTGCAGTTACGACCGCAACGGCTACCGATGCCGCCTGCGGTAGGCGCAACATCACACTGGGGCACGCCTATTGTAGGCAGGTGCGCGGTTCGTGGCTGGAACGGATCAGCCGGGTGGCCGGGGCGGCCACAACGCGCCTCCACGGACCACGAGACTCCGTATCCGTTGGTAGGTACAGGACGAAATACGGGATGCCTTCTTCTGGCTCGCACATTGCATGATCCACTCTCTCGCAGACTCCCAGCTGCCTGAAGAACTCCCTTAGCTCTCCCCGTACTGGTTGTGGTGGGCGCGTTCGGTATGCACGGTACGCAGGAGTCATACGTGCCGCTTCCGTATCACTTCAGCTCAAGTTGCCCTTGGCCCGCGGGTAGTTGTCCAATACCTGAGGGAGGGGGTTCATCCCGAGCTCATCCAGATGCGCCAGAGCGGCGGCGATGGCCACGACTTCCCCGAGGACGCTGTCACGCTGCATGACCCAAACGAAATCGCTCTCGGATGTCGGCAGTGTCCGCGGCAGAGTGGAGAGACCGATCTTTTCGAACTCTTCGCTGATCTGTGTGCACAGCTCGGAGCTGAGGCGAGCTCGCTCCGGCGCGGCATGCTTCTTGATGAAGTGCATAGAGAAGCGCTTGATGCCGTGATCAACCTCGACCGCGTGCTTGATAATTGTGAAGTCCATAACTCAGTAGCTTACTGAATTAATAAGGGAATTGGGGGACGGATCCCGGATCTGCCTCATTGGGGGCGGATCCGGGACAACCACTCGTCGTGGTGCCATTGCGGAGTCAGGTCGGGGTGCTCCTGGCCTGTCGTACTCGTGCGGTCCCTGACGGGCAGTCTACGAGTCATCGCCGCCGGTCGGCTGACGATGCCCGAAAAGGATCTCCTTGAAGAGATGCAGATCAAGTCGATGCCGGGCCCCGGTTGGGGCACTCGCCCGCCGGGCCGACCGGTAGGGGCGCTCTGTGAACGCCGATTCGATCGTGACCATCATCTGGCTCCCTGACACCGTCCAAGCCCCATCGCAATGGCCTACGGAGCCACCACGATCTTCCGCCCCTTGCCCGCCTTGAAGCGGTCGATCGCCTCGGCGTAGTCGTCCAGCGGCAGGCGGTCGCTGATGAAGACGGAGGGGTCCAGGACGCCCCCGGCGAAGAGGGCCGCCGCGCGCTCGTAGCTGTGCAGGACCGCCATCGAGCCGGTGATGGTGATCTCCTGGTTGTAGATCTTGTACGGCTCGATGACCGCCGTCGTCGCGTAGTCGGCGACGCCGAACTGGAGGAACGTGCCGCCCTTCGCGACGCGGCCCAGGCCGTCCTGGATGGCGGCGGCGTTGCCGGTGGCGTCGACGACGAGGTTCCAGCCCTGCGGGCGGTCGAGTTCGTCGGCGTTCGCGGCCGCCCGCGAGACGCCCAGCGAACGGGCCGTGGCCAGCCGATCCGGGTTGACGTCGAGGACGTCGACGCTGACGGCGCCGGTGCGCTTGGCCAGTTCCAGCATCATCAGGCCCATGGTGCCGGAGCCGTAGATCAGGACCTCCGCGCCGAGGGTGGAGCGCAGCACGTCGTAGCCGCGCACCGCGCAGGACAGCGGCTCGATGAGGGCGGCGTCGCGCACGTCCACGTGCTCGGGCAGGCGCACGCAGTTCGCGACGGGGGCCACCGCGTACTCGGCGGCGCCGCCCGAGACCGTGACGCCGATCGCGCCCCACCGGTCGCAGAGGTTCCCGCGACCGGCCCGGCAGTACGCGCACTCGTGGCAGTACAGCGACGGGTCCACCGCCACCCGGTCGCCGACGGACACCTCCGTCACGTCCTTGCCGACGCCGACCACCTCGCCCGCGAACTCATGGCCGGGCACTACGGGCAGCACAGGAGCGAACTCGCCCTGGAGGATGTGCAGATCGGTGCCGCACAGCCCGCACGCGGCGACGTCGACGACGACCTCGCGCGGCCCCGGCGTGGGGTCGGGTACCTGGGTGACCGATACCTTGCCGGGCGCCTCGATGAGCGCAGCTTTCATTTGACCGCTCCTAGCGAAAGGCCCTGGACGAGTTTGTCCTGGGCGGCGAAGCCGGCGACGAGCACCGGCAGGGACACGACGACCGACGCGGCACAGAGCTGGGCGAGGAAGAGGCCCTGGCTGGTGACGAAGCTGGTCAGGAACACCGGGGCGGTCTCGGCGACCACCCCGGTCAGGACCCGGGCGAAGAGCATCTCGTTCCAGCTGAAGATGAAGCAGATCAGCGAGGTGGCGGCGATGCCCGGCCCGGCCAGCGGGGCGACGATGCGCACGAGGACCGTCGGCAGCCCGGCCCCGTCCATATGCGCCGCCTCGATGACGGATACGGGGATGTCGGCGAGGAAGGACTGGAGCATCCACACGGCGATCGGCAGGTTCATCGACGTGTAGAGGATGACGAGCAGCCACACGTTGTCGAGCAGCCCGGCGTTCTTCGCGAACAGGTAGATCGGCAGCAGCCCGGCCACCACCGGCAGCATCTTCGTCGACAGGAAGAAGAACATCGCGTCGGTCCACTTGCGGACCGGGCGGATGGACAGCGCGTATGCCGCCGGCAGCGCCAGCACGAGGACGAAGAGCGTCGACATCAGGCTCGCCGTCGCCGAGTTGAGCAG
>NZ_JBHVHQ010000218.1:0-11101 GCF_042800135.1 Streptomyces sp. NPDC057654
GTGGGAGATCACCGTCTGGGAGCGCAACGCCCGCGACGACACCTTCGGCTTCGGCGTCGTCCTCTCCGACGAGACGCTCGGCGGAATCGAACACGCCGACCCCGTCGTCTACCGCGCGCTCGCGGACGAATTCGTGCGCTGGGACGACATCGACGTCGTCCACCGCGGCGCCGTCCAGCGCTCCGGCGGCCACGGCTTCGCCGCCCTCGGCCGCCGCCGGCTCCTGGAGATCCTGCACGAGCGGTGCGCCGCGCTCGGCGTCGGCCTCCGCTTCCGGACCGAGGCACCGCCCGCCGCCGCGCTGGCCCGCTCGTACGACCTGGTCATCGCGGCCGACGGGGTGCACAGCAGCACCCGCGACGCCCACCGCGACGCCTTCCGGCCGCGCGTCACCGAGCACCGCTGCCGCTACATCTGGCTCGCCGCCGACTTCGCCTTCGACGCCTTCCGCTTCGAGACCGCCGAGACCGAACACGGCATCGTCCAGCTGCACGGCTACCCCTACGCCTCTTCCCGCCAGGACGGCTCCGGGGCCTCCACGGTCATCGTCGAGATGCGCGAAGAGGTCTGGCGCGCCGCGGGCCTGGACCGCTGCGACGAGCAGGGCTCCATCGACCACTGCGGCAAGCTCTTCGCCGACGCGCTCGGCGGGCGGCCGCTGCGCGGCAACAACTCCAGCTGGACCGCCTTCCGCACGGTCGTCAACGAGCACTGGTCGCACGGCAACACCGTCCTGATCGGCGACGCCGCGCACACCGCCCACTTCTCCATCGGCTCCGGCACCAAGCTCGCCGTCGAGGATGCCCTCGCGCTCGCCGCCTGCCTCACCGAGCGGCCCACGGTCGCCGAGGCGCTCGCCGCGTACGAGGAGGAGCGCCGCCCCGTCGTGCAGTCCACCCAGCGCGCGGCCCGCGCCAGCCTCGAATGGTTCGAGGACCTCGCGGTCTACGCGGGCCAGCCGCCGCGGCAGTTCGCGTTCAACCTCCTCACCCGCAGCCGCCGCGTCACCCACGACAATCTGCGGCTGCGCGACGCGGAGTTCGTCGGCTCCGTCGAGCGCGAGGCGGCGGTGCCGGCCGGCACGCCGCCCATGTTCACGCCGCTGACGCTGCGCGGGCTGACCCTGCGCAACCGCGTCGTCGTCTCGCCGATGGACATGTACAGCGCCGTGGACGGCACACCCGGCGATTTCCACCTCGTCCACCTCGGCGCGCGCGCCCTCGGCGGCGCGGGCCTGGTCATGACCGAGATGATCTGCGTCAGTGAGCGGGGCCGCATCACCCCCGGCTGCGCCGGCCTGTACGCGCCCGAGCACGAGCGGGCCTGGCGGCGCGTCACCGACTTCGTGCACGCGAGCGCGCCCGGCACCGCCATCGGCGCCCAGATAGGCCACTCCGGCCGCAAGGGCTCCACCCGCCTCATGTGGGACGGCATCGACCAACCCCTGCCGGACGGCAACTGGCCGCTGGACGCCCCCTCGCCGCTGCCGTACCGCCCCGGCGTCAACCAGACCCCGCACACGCTCGACGACGCCGGACTCGCGGCCGTACGCGAGCAGTTCGTACGGTCCGCGGAGGCCGCCGAGCGCGCCGGGTTCGACCTCCTGGAACTCCACTGCGCGCACGGCTATCTGCTCTCCTCCTTCCTCTCCCCGCTCACCAACCGGCGCACCGACGCCTACGGCGGCGACCTCGCGGCCCGGCTGCGCTACCCCCTCGAAGTGTTCGACGCCGTACGGGCCGTGTGGCCCGCGGAGAAGCCGATGACGGTCCGTATCTCCGCGACCGACTGGGCCGAGGGCGGCACTACCAGGGACGACGCCATCGAGATCGCCCGCGCCTTCGCGGCCCACGGCGCCGACGCCATCGACGTCTCCACCGGCCAGGTGGTTTCGGACGAGGCCCCGGACTTCGGACGCTCGTACCAGACGCCGTACGCCGACCGGATACGCAACACGCTCGGCGTGCCCGTCATCGCGGTGGGCGCCATCTCCTCCTGGGACGACGTCAATTCGCTCATCCTGGCGGGTCGCGCCGACCTCTGCGCGCTGGCCCGCCCGCACCTCTACGACCCGCAGTGGACCCTGCACGCCGCCGCCGACCAGTCCTATACGGGCCCCGGCGCGCCCTGGCCGATGCCGTACCGGGCGGGCAGCCGCACGCCCCCGACGGGCCGCACGGACGGTCCCAAACCCCGGCTGACCTTGGGTACGTGATGGAGCGTCAAGGATGCTGCCGCGCCGCACTCCTGCTGACCCTGACCATGTGGCGGTGCGTCAGGAAGGCCATCGGGCTCCCGCCGACCCCGCGCACATGACGACGCGTCACATCAGTTGCTGCGCCGCGTACACCGCGCCCGGGTCCCGCAGCTTGCGGTGCAGCGCGCCGAACACCTCCGCCGCCCGCGCGCCCGGCCAGTCCGGCGGCAGCAGCGCGGGCGGCAGCCCCGGATCGGCGTAGGGGAGCCGCCGCCAGGTGTCGAGCGCCAGCAGATAGTCCCGGTAGGCGTCGGCGGGCGGTACGACCCGGCGGCGCGCCCAGCGGCCCAGCACCGGCTCGTGCGCGTCGAGAAACGCCTGGTGCCGCTTGGCGAGCCCGGCCAGGTCCCACCACCGCGCCACCGCGTGCGCCGTCGGCTCGAACCCGGCGTGCTCGCCCTGGAAGAGATCCACGTAGCCGTCGAGCCCCAGCCGCTCCAGGGTGTGCCGCGTCTCGTCGTGGACGTGCGCCGGAGCGATCCACACGCCCGGCGCCGCCGTGCCGAACCCCAGCCGGGCCAGCCGCGACCGCAGCAGATGCCGCTTGCTGCGCTCCTCCTCCGGCACCGAGAAGACCGCGAGCAGCCAGCCGTCGCCGCACCGCGCCGAGGGCCGCGTGTAGATGCGCCGGTCACCGTCGTCGAGCAGTTGCCGGGCGTCGGGGGAGAGCGCGTACCCGGCCGCGCCGCCCGCCGTACGGTCCGCGACCAGCAGCCCGCGCCGCTTCAGCCGGGAGACGGCCGAGCGTACCGAGGGCGGGTCCACGCCCACGGCGCCCAGCAGCCGGATGAGGGCGGCGACCGGCACCGGGCCGGCGGGGGAGTCGGCGTCCCCGCGCCCGTACGCGCCGTAGAACGTGACGATGAGGGAGCGGGGAGCGTGCTGGTCGGTCACGGGGGAAACTGTAAAGCGCCGCCGCGCAGCCGGAAGCGCTGGAGCTTGCCGGTCGGCGTGCGGGGGAGCGCGTCGACGAACACGATCTCGCGCGGACACTTGTAGGGCGCGATCTCCTTCTTGGTGAACTCGCGGAGCGCGGCGACGGTCTCAGCGGTGCCCGCGAGGCCCTGCCGCAGCACCACATGGGCGACGACGATCTCCCCGCGCTCCGCGTCCGGCCGCCCCACCACCGCCACCTCGGCCACATCGGGGTGCTGTGCCAGCGCGTCCTCGACCTCGGGGCCCGCGATGTTGTACCCGGCCGAGATGATCATCTCGTCGGCGCGCGCCACATAGCGGAAGTAGCCGTCGGGCTCGCGGACGTAGGTGTCGCCCGTCAGATTCCAGCCGTCCTGTACGTACCCGCGCTGCCGGTCGTCCGCCAGATAGCGGCAGCCCGTGGGCCCGCGCACCGCGAGCAGCCCCGGCGAGCCGTCCGCCGCCGGCTGCCCGTCCGGGCCGACCACCCGCGCCTCGAACCCGGGCACCGCGACGCCCGTCGTGCCCGGCCGCACGGCCTCGTCGGCGGCCGAGATGAAGATGTGCAGCATCTCGGTCGCGCCGATGCCGTTGATGATGCGCAGGCCGGTGGCCTCGTGCCAGTCGCGCCACAGGGCGGCCGGCAGGTTTTCCCCGGCGGACACGCACCGGCGCAGCGACGACGTGTCGTACGAGCCGAGCTTGCCGAGCATCGCGCGGTACGCGGTGGGGGCGGTGAACAGCACCGAGACGCGGTGCTCCGCTATGTGGGCGAGCAGCCGCTCGGGCCCGGCCCGGTCCGCGAGCAGCGCGCAGGCCCCGGCGCGCAGCGGGAAGACCACCAGCCCGCCGAGCCCGAAGGTGAAGCCCAGGGGCGGGCTGCCCGCGAACACGTCGGTGGGCTCGGGCCGCAGGACGTGCGCCGAGAAGGTGTCGGCGATGGCCAGCACATCGCGGTGGAAGTGCATACAGCCCTTGGGGCGGCCCGTCGTCCCCGAGGTGAAGGCGATCAGCGCCACGTCGTCGGCGGCCGTCGCCACCGCCTCGTACGACGCGGGCTTGGCCGCGGCCAGCCGCAACAGGTCGCCGGGGTCCTCGCCGCCGTACGCCGTGACGCGCAGCTCCGGTACGTCCGCCCGTACGAGGTCGTCGAGGCAGTCGGCGGCGCACAGGGCGTGCCGTATGCGGGCGATGTCGCAGATCGTCGCCAGCTCGGAGGCGCGCTGCGCGGCCAGCACCGTGACGGCCACCGCGCCCGCCTTCATCACCGCGAGCCAGCAGGCGGCCAGCCAGGGCGAGGTGGGCCCGCGCAGCAGCACCCGGTTGCCGGGGACCACCCCGAGATCGAGGGTGAGGGTGTGCGCTATCCGGTCGACGTGGCCGCGCAGCTCGTCGTACGACCAGACGCCGCCCGCCCCGTCCAGCATGGCCGGGCGCCCGGAGTCCGGGCCGAGCCGGCGCACGGTGGCGTCGAGGAGTTCGGCGCCGCAGTTGAGCCGTTCGGGGTAGTGCGGCGCGGGCGGCTCGTGGAGCAGCCGCGGCCACTCGTCGGCGGGTGGCAGGTTGTCGCGCGGAAAGGTGTCGACGTGGGCCGAAGGACTGAGCTCCATGACGCATGCGCCCCCTTGCGCCGTACTTGCGCAGAACTTGCGCCGGACTTGCGTCGGACGTTCATCGGTCTTTCGCCGGTCTTTCGCCGGACTTTCGACGAAATGGGAAGTGGGGGTCTTGCAGGCAGCGACGATCCAATGTCAGCGTAACGTCTTGGTGACGGCAGTCAACAGACCGCGATAAAGGAGGCCCCCGGTGACCACCCCCTTCGCGCTGGAGCCGCACCAGCGGCAGTGGTGCGCCGAACTGCGGGCCCTCGCCGCGGAACAGCTCCGTCCGCTTGCCTCCGAGGGCACGCCCGGCCGCGTCAACCGGCCGCTCGTCGCCGCCCTGGGCGACTTGGGACTGCTGGCCCGGGTCTTTCCGGCGGAGGGGCCCGTACGCGCCATGGACCTGTGTCTGCTGCGCGAATCGCTCGCCGCCGAGTGCACGGAGGCCGAGACCGCCCTCGCCCTCCAGGGGCTCGGCGCGTACCCTGTCGCCCTCTCCGGCACCGCCGAACAGCGGGCCCGCCTGCTGCCGGAGGTCGTCGCGGGCCGCGCCGTCGCCGCCTTCGCGCTCAGCGAGCCCGACGCGGGCTCCGACGCCGCCGCCCTGTCCCTGCGCGCCGACGCGGACGGCCCCGGCCGGTGGCGGCTGACCGGTGAGAAGTGCTGGATCTCCAACGCGCCCGAAGCCGACTTCTGCACCGTCTTCGCCCGTACGACCGCGGGCGCGGGAGCCCGCGGCGTCACCGCCTTCGCCGTACCGGCCGACCGCCCCGGCCTCACCGGCGCGCCGCTCGACATGCTCAGCCCGCACCCCATCGGGACCCTCGTCTTCGACGGCGTGCCCGTCACCGGCGACGACCTGCTGGGCGAGGCGGACGGCGGCTTCCGCGTCGCGATGCGCACGCTCAACCTCTTCCGGCCCAGCGTCGGCGCGTTCGCCGTCGGCATGGCACAGGCCGCGCTCGACGCGGCGGTGCGGCACGCGGGGGAGCGGCAGGCGTTCGGCGGCCCGCTCAAGGACCTCCAGGCGGTCTCCCACCAGCTCGCGGAGATGGCGACGCGGACGGAGGCGGCGCGGCTGCTGGTGTACGCGGCGGCGGCGACGTACGACGCTTCCGCTTCCGGTGCCGGTGCCGGGGCCGCCGGCGTCGCCAGCAGCTCGGCCATGGCCAAGCTGCTGGCCACCGAGACGGCCCAGTACGTGGTGGACGCCGCCGTCCAGCTGCACGGCGCGCGGGCGCTGCGCCGCGGCCATCTGCTGGAACACCTCTACCGGGAGGTGCGCGCGCCGCGCATCTACGAGGGGGCGAGCGAGGTGCAGCGGACGATCATCGCGAAGGAGCTGTACCGGGGGCGGGCGGGAGCCTCTGACGGCGCCGCGTCACAAGAAGGAGAGAACCGATGAGCGACGAGTCCGACACACCAGAACTGACGCGGATCAACCCGGCGGAGCTGTCCCCGCCCACCGGCTTCACGCACGCCGTGACCGCGACCGGCGGCCGGCTGGTCTTCCTGGCCGGACAGACGGCGCTCGACGGGGACGGCAAGGTCGTCGAGGGCGACCTGGTGACGCAGTTCGAACAGGCGCTGACCAATCTCCTGGCGGCGCTGCGGGCGGCGGGCGGGCGACCGGACCAGCTGGCCCGGGTCACGGTGTACGCGACGGACGTGGCCGCGTACCGCGCGCACGCGCCCGAACTCGGCCGCGTATGGCGGAGGCTGGCGGGGAGCGACTACCCGGCGATGGCGGTGATCGGGGCGGCGAGGCTCTGGGACGAGCAGGCGATGGTGGAACTGGACGGTGTGGCGGTCCTTCCATGACTGAGGGGAACCGCTCCCGGGCTCACGCCTCCTCACCCTCGGAACGGGCGGCGGCGAAGCCGCGCAGCCAGGCGGCGCGCAGGGGATCGCCGGCCGGGTAGGGGCAGTCGGCGCTGCTCTCGCCCAGCTCGTGGGCCAGCCGCCCCTCCTTGAGCGCTGTGATCAATTCGCCGCGTGCCGCCATGGACGATGCCTCCCGCTTTCGGTCTGGTGCCGTACACAAGTTTGGCGTCCCCATCGAAGATCGGGTAGACCAGGAAGGTGCTGTTTCGCCAACTCGAATATCTGGTGGCGCTGTCGCGCGAGCGGCACTTCGCCCGCGCCGCGCAGGCGTGCTACGTCTCCCAGCCCGCCCTTTCCGAGGCCGTACGGAAGCTGGAGGACGAACTCGGCGTACCCCTGGTCCGCCGGGGCCGGAAGTTCGAGAGCCTCACGCCCGAGGGCGAACGCATCGTCCTGTGGGCGCAGCGCATCCTCGCCGACCGCGACGCCCTCACCGACGAGGTCGATGCCCTGCGTACGGGCCTCAGCGGACAGCTGCGCGTCGGCTCGGTACCGACCGCGGCGACGGCCGTATCGCTGCTCACGGAACCGTTCTGCACGGAACATCCGCTGGCGAGCGTACGCGTTCTCTCCGATCTCCGATCGGAGGATATGCTCCGCAAGATCCAGGATTTCGAAATCGACGCGGGAATCACCTATCTGCGCGCGGGAATTTCGGAGAAATTCCAGGTGGTTCCGCTTTATCGCGAGCGCTATGTCCTGCTGACGGGAACGGCCATAGGCCGTCCCGGGGCCCGTGAGGCGACCTGGGCGGAGGCGGCGAGGCTGCCGCTGTGCCTGCTGGTCGGCACGATGCAGGGCCGCCGCGTGCTGGACGAGATCTTCGAGGCGGCGGGGACGCGGGCGGAGCCGGAGGTGGAGACGGACTCGGTGGCGTCCTTGTTCGCCCACGTCAGGACGGGCCGCTGGGTCGGCGTGGTGCCGTATGCGTGGCTGCACGTGTTCGGGGTGCCGCGCGGGATGCGGGTGCTGCCGCTGGTGGAGCCGGACCACACGGTGCCGATGGGGCTGGTGACGACGGTGCGGGAGCCGGGGTCGGTGATGGCGCGGGCGCTGGCGGAGCTGGCGCGCAGGACGGACGTGGCGGCGGTGCTGGAGCGCCTGCCGACGGATTCACTGACGCACTGAGTGCCACTGATAGACCGGACCTATCATGTATTCCAAAATGCCTCTTTGACGGTGTTAGGAAATGGGGCCAGGGTGGGATCAGTTCGGAATTCGGCGCACCGCCGAAGAAGCGTCCGACTGTTTCCACAGGAGTAATGATGGCGAAGATAGTCTGTGTTCTGTACCCGGACCCGGTGGACGGTTTCCCGCCGAAGTACGCTCGGGACGACATTCCGGCGGTGAACGGCTACCCCGGCGGACAGACCACGCCCACCCCCGACGCCGTGGACTTCGCCCCCGGCGAACTGCTCGGCAGCGTGTCGGGCGAACTGGGCCTCCGCAAGTTCCTGGAGGAGCGCGGCCACACGCTGGTCGTCACCTCGGACAAGGAGGGCCCGGACTCGGAGCTGGAGCGGGAACTCCCGGACGCGGACGTCGTGATCTCGCAGCCGTTCTGGCCGGCCTACCTCTCCAAGGCGCGCATCGCGAAGGCCCCCAACCTCAAGCTCGCGATCACGGCGGGCATCGGGTCGGACCATGTGGACCTCGACGCGGCCATGGAGCGCGGGATGACCGTGGCGGAGGTGACGTACAGCAACAGCATCAGCGTCGCGGAGCACGCGGTGATGCAGATCCTGGCGCTGGTCCGCAACTACCTCCCGTCGCACAAGTGGGCGGCCGAGGGCGGCTGGAACATCGCCGACTGCGTGAGCAATGCCTACGACCTGGAAGGCATGAACGTCGGCGTCATCGCCGCCGGCCGGATCGGCATCGCGGTCATGCGCCGCCTGGCGCCCTTCGACGTCAAGCTGCACTACACGGACAAGCGCAGGCTGCCGCGGGAGACCGAGGAGGAGCTGGGGCTGACGTACCACCCGGACGCGCGGTCGCTGGCGCGCGCGGTCGACGTGGTCTCCATCCACTGCCCCCTGCACCCGGAGACGGAGCGCCTCTTCGACGAGGAGCTCATCGGCAGCATGAAGCGCGGCTCGTACATCATCAACACCGCGCGCGCCCAGATCGTCGACCAGGACGCGGTGACGGCCGCCCTCAAGTCCGGCCAGCTGGCGGGCTACGCGGGCGACGTCTGGTACCCCCAGCCCCCGCCCGCCGACCACCCCTGGCGCACCGCCCCCCACAACGGCATGACCCCGCACGTCTCCGGCACCACCCTCTCCGCCCAGGCCCGCTACGCCGCGGGCACCCGCGAAATCCTGGAGGACTACCTGGCCGAGCGCCCCATCCGCGACGAATACCTCATCGTCGACGGCGGCAGCCTCGCAGGCACCGGCGCAGCCTCGTACACAGCAGGCAGCGGCACAGCCCCGGGCGTCAGCGCCTAACCCCCACTCTCACCCTCACCCCTCCCGCAGGCAGAACGGGCCGGACGGCACCCCAGCCACCCGGCCCGCTGTGCTGCGCACACCAGCGGCCGAGAATTGCTTGCCTTGACCTATTGGTGCCGCCAACTCAGGTATGTGGCGAGGTCCGGTTCTGATGACGCGTCACCCAGGGGGCGTCTTGCGGGCGCGTGCCTACGTCCACTGCGCGATGCGTCGTCAATTCCTGAAGAATTCCTGAAGATTGGGCCGGTGGAAGCTGCGCTGCGGAGGGCTCTGCCTCTTCGGGTAAATGCATCGCAAAGATCGTTCGGCTCCTGTTTCGCTATATGATCAGGCGCGGCATGCTGCGGCGAGTGCCGTTGTGCAGGGGTGCGTCCGACAGCGGATCCCGTGCTTCTTCGAGGGGAATCAAGCGTGAAGAGATCTTTACCGAGTGCGTTGCGCGTGCAGCGTCTGCGCCCTGAGGCTTTAAGTTGGAATACTGCGGGGTCTGTTTCAGACGGGTCCCGCCGGCACGAGGGAAAGTGACGTGCGAGCTCCTTTCATCTCCACGCCCATGTGGTGGGTCATCGCTGCGGCCAGCGTGGTTGTGTTCCTCGCGTTCTCCGTCACGCTCATGCCGAACCGGCGGTACAAGATTCAGGTGTCCTCTTCCCCGGTGGCCGGAGCGGCGTTTGCCGTATTGGACGGGCTCGTGAAGCGCACGGACGTGCATACATTGCTGGTGATGTACTCAAGCGTGATGCTCGTCCTCCCGCTGGCGCTGCTGGGGCATCGGCGGGAAATGAGGGAAAAGGTTCAGGATATAGCGGTCCATGGTGATCGTCGGGAGAACAGGATGTCCCGCGTGATGGTGGTGCAGCTCGTGGCGTCGTTGGCTGTGGCGGGAGGGCTTGCGGCGTGGTTCGCCACGGCGAAGCCGTGAAACGACACACCGTTCGCCCTGGTTCGACTTCGCAGGGAAGGCAGAGGATATGCAGCTTCCCTTCGTTCCGCTGAATCTTTGATGGGGCGCATCAGTCGCAGCGACAGCGATTTTTTAACATTCTTCATTCCGCTCGCGCCGAACAGGAAGTATCGGATTCGGATGCTCCTCGCGCCCCTGTCGGCCATCGCATTCTTTTTGATCGCTGCCATGGCCAAAGGGCCGGGCGCGGGGGAACTGCTTCCGATGTACTCGTTCGTGATACAGGCGTTCCCTGTCGGCACCGTGAAGCGGGCCAGCGCAGCGGGACCGGGCGACGGCGGACGCCGTCCCGAGTCAGGCCAGGGTGTGCGGCGCCCCCGGACCTGTACCGCTGCGCAGCCCCCGTCCGTTCAAAGATGCCGGTGCACGCGGGGCGTGGCGCCTTTCCCGTCGTCGCTCCTCCGGGCGAGCTGGTCTTGCAGCAGCGCGTGGCGGAACTGGTACCTGGGGCCCTCCGAGCGCAGGATGCGGTGGGCGTAGGCGTCTTTGAGGAAGCGCATGCCGAGGAGGGGGAAGCGGCCTGTCACCCAGAGTTGGACGAAGAGCAGGGTGGTCCGCCAGTGGTCCGACACGGCGACACCGCCCGCAGTCCCGAAGGGCACGGCCGCACCCACCACGACGAAGGGCAGGGTTCCGAGGCCTACGCTTACGTTCGGCTTCACGAGGTTGTTCACGCCGGCCGTCAGCCCCAGGAAGAGGCCGAAGACGGCGCCGCAGACCATGGCGAACCAGCGGTCCTGACGCCACGACGTGTGCGGGTCGGTGACCGGGTCCGTATGGGCCTTGGGGCGTGCGGAGGCGACGATGAAGGAGAGCAGAATCGCGGAGATGACCCCGGCGACCAGTCCCTGGAGAGCCGAATGCCGGTCATGCCAGTAGCTCAGACCGAGGTAGATCCCGCCCACAGCCGCGGTGCCCAGCAGCGCCCATGAGCGCAGCCCCTGCCATCGGGACAGGATGGTCCACCCCGGGGCCGCCGGTACCCGCGCCGCCGCGAGGGCGGCGGCCCCACCGACGGTCAAGGTGG
>NZ_JBHVHQ010000219.1:0-4762 GCF_042800135.1 Streptomyces sp. NPDC057654
GCAGGGCACCGGGCGCGGCCACCCGCCGCCGGTTGCCGTGCCGGGCGCGGCACCGCGAATCGGCGTACGTGAGTGGTGGTGCGTGTGCGGTAACTGGATGTGCGCGGCAGGACGGCTGCCGGCCGGCGGATCAGACGAGCGTGCGCAGCTTCCGCTTGATGTCCGTCGACGTCTCGATGGTGTCGTCCTCGGCGAGCCGGCGGACCATCGACAGCACCTTCTCGTCGGCGGCGTCCGTCGCGCCCGCCTCGACCGACTCGATCCGCCGGATGCCGTTGGCGGAGGTCGAGTGCGGGTAGAAGTGGCCGGCCGGGTGCTTGATGCCCTGACTGCGGTCGGCCAGCCAGACGTAGGCCATCTTCAGGGCCGCGATCCGGCTCTCCCGGCTGCTGTCGCACAGCTCCTGGGAGAACACGTAGAACGCCCTGGCGTGCCGCGACTCGTCCCGGCCGAGCAGCTTCCACACGCGCTTGATGACGGGCTCGGTGGTGTCCGCCGCGAGGGCCTTGTACAGCTCGGCCGCGCGGCACTCGGAGATGATGTTCATCATGAGGGTGCCGGCGCGGGTGTCGCCGATCGGGTACGGCTCCCGCTTGTACAGCGCGTGCTTGGAACGCACCTTCACGCCCAGCCGGTCCAGGCACCGGGCCTGTACGAGCGAGTGCCGGGCCTCCTCGGCGCCCCACATCAGCGCCCACGAGGAGAAGCTGGTCTCGCCCTCCCACTCGCGCAGGAAGTTGTGGGCGCCGGGCAGGGTGCCGAATTCGATGATCGCGGCTTCCGTGAGGAAGTCGATCTCCTCGTCGTCGAGCATCTCCGGCTGCATCTTGTCGAGGTCGAGTTCTTTCCAGTCCCACCGGGTGGTCTCGAACCAGTCGAAGATCTTGTTGTACGTCATGTCCAGGTAGTAATCCGTGTAGTTCTCGTCCTGGACCAGCGAGTGGTACGCGCGCATGGCGATCTCGGCCTTGTCGGTGAACCCGTAACCGGCGAATTCCGACGGAGCGAGAATGTCCTCGACGTCCAGCGCCTCGGCCCAGCCGGGTACGCGCCCGCCGGCGCCCTCGCCGACGACGTACGCGCGGGTCTTGGCGAACTTCCGGTGACCGCGCAGTTTCCGTACGGCGTCCGGCGCGGAGGACCCGCTGCCGCCGACGAAGACCGCCGCGAGGACGTCGCCCTCGTCGAGCTCGTGCAGATAGCGTTCGAAGACATCCGGCCGGGGCCGGTCGAGAGCGATCTCGCCGAACCGGGCGAGCGACAGCTCGCTTTCCGGCCGGATGTCGGGCAGACAGCCGACGTAGGCTATTCGGGTGCGGTTGCGGTTCATGAGGCTTCCCCCTCGACCTCGGTGACAGGTTTCGCTGTGCCGAGTGCTCAGTGCTGGATTTCGGTTCGCTGGATTTCGGTTCGCTGTGCTGAATTTCTCCGCGCGGATCGGATCTCGGCGCGAAGTTCTGCGGCCCGCGGCGGACTTCGTCGTCCGATGCGGGGACTGGGCCCCTGAGCGGTGCCGGGCGTTCTAGGCGGAGTCCGGGGATTCGCGCGGAGTCCGGGACAGAACGTTCCGCCTGCGCGGCATGGGCGACATGCCCACGGCCGTCACCGCGCCCAGCAGCATGAAGACGCCGATGGCGATCCAGGCGTGCCCGAAGGACCGCTCGGTCTCGGCGTACGTTCTCGGCGAGCCCAGCAGCGCGACGAGCAGGCTGATGCCCAGCACGCTGCCGATCTGGCGGCTCATGTTGACCACCGCGCTGCCGGTGGAGAATCGCTCCTGCGGCAGGTCGGAGGTGGCCGTGGACAAGATGGTGGGCAGGGCGAGCCCGACGCCGATGCCGCCGATGAGCCAGCCGGGCAGGAGCGCGCCCGCGTAGTCGGGCCGCTGCGCGAGCTGCTGCCACATCAGCGTGACGCCGACGGCGCACAGCAGGCAGCCCAGGGTGGCGAGCCGGCCCGCGGGGATGCGGTGGGCGAGCCTGCTCGCGACGATCGCGCCCAGCGGCACCATGAGCGGGCCGGGCGCGACGCCCAGGCCCGTACGGAGCGCGGAGTAGCCCCAGACGTTCTGCATCCACAGGATCGCGCAGAGCAGGTTGGCCGCGAACGCGGCGCTGAAGACGATCGCCGTCGCGTTGGACCAGGCGAACACCGGCACCCGCAGCAGCGCCGGTTCGATCACCGGCGAGGCGTGGCGCCGGGAGCGCAGCCAGAACGCGGCGATGCCCAGGACCGCGACGGCCAGGATGACGGTCACGCGCACCGCGGACCAGTCGTCGATCTTCACCAGGCCCAGGGCCAGCAGCCCGACGGCTACGGTCAGGACGCCCGCGCCCGCCAGGTCCGGCATCCGCGAGGCCGCGGTGTCCCGCGAGGACGGCAGCCGGCGGGCCGCGACCACCAGGGTCAGCAGCCCGATCGGCAGGTTGACCAGGAACACCCAGCGCCAGGACGCGGTGACCAGCAGCCCGCCGAAGACGGGGCCCGCGGCGGCGGCGAGCGCCGCGCTGGCCGACCAGACGCGCACCGCGCCCGCGCGCCGCTCGGGCGGGAAGACGGACAGCAGCAGCCCGAGGCTGGCGGGGGTGAGGGCCGCTGCCCCCACGGCCTGGAGCACACGGAAGGCGACCAGCATCCACAGCGAGTTCGAGGCGGCGCAGGCGCCGGACGCGAGGGTGAAGAGGGCGACGCCGAGCAGGAACCCTTCCTTGCGCCCGTAACGGTCCGCCAGCCGGCCCAGCGGTACCAGGAGGGCGGCGAAAATGATCGCGTATCCGTTCAGAATCCAGGACAGATTCGACAGCGACTCGCCCTGGAAGTCACGGCCGATGTCGTCGAATGCGACGTTGACGATGAAGAGATCCAGACCTGCCATGAACGCGGCGATCGATAGGATCGATAAAAGGAGACGGGATTGACCCGGCGTCAGCATGGCAGGGATGCTAGTTGACCCGGAAGTAAGATCACAATGTTTCTGCTCGTAACGGTACTTCGACTTTTGCGGAGGGATGAATTCACCGCGGCGACAACTGGGAGAGTCTGTCGGAAGTACTTCTAATTTGGTGGAATCGGGAGGGCGCACGTTGTCGTGGGCCCTCCGGGTGCACTGCCGGTGCCCTCCCGGTGCCCTCCCCGTGCACTGCCGGTGCGCGGCCGGGAGCGCCGCCGCCGCACTCGGCGCGTACCGCTACAGGCCGACGCCGCCGGAGACATCGACCTTGGTGCCGGTGATCCAGCGGGCGTCGTCGGAGGCCAGGAACGCGACCGCGTCCGCGATGTCCGCGGCCTGCCCGACCCGGCCGAGCGCGGTCCGGCTCACGGTGCTCTCCCGGTGCGCCGGATCGGCCAGCGCGCCGGCGGTCATGTCGGTATGGGTGAAGCCGACCCCGACCGCGTTCACGGTGATTCCCCGGGGGCCGAGGTGCTTGGCGAGGGTGCGGCTGAACACATCGAGCGCGCCCTTGGTCAGCGGATAGCCGATGCTGCCTCCGGAGGAGGCCACCCGTGTGGAAACGGACGAGATATTGATGATCCGGCCGCCTTCGCGCATGCGCGGCAGCAGCGCCTGGGTGAGAAAGAACGGCGCTTTGACATTGACCGCGACCATCCGGTCGAACTCCTCGGGAGTGAGCACCTCGATCGGCCGTCCCATGAAATTCAGCCCCGCATTGTGCACGAGAATGTCGAGCGCCGGTTTCTCCGCCGTCTCCTCCCGCGCCCCCAGCCCTGCGTCCAGCCCCGCCACGAGCTTCTCCACGTCCCCGTCGACGCCCAGTTCGGCCCCCACGGCGAACGCCCGGCCGCCCTTCGCCACGATGCTCGCCACGGTCTCCTCGGCCGCCGCCGCGTTGGATCCGTAGTGCACCGCCACCAAGGCGCCGTCCCGCCCCAGGCGTTCGGCGATTCCCCGCCCGATTCCCCTGCTGCCGCCGGTGACGAGAGCGGTTTTCCCGCTGAGATTTCCCATGAGTTCACCGTAGCCAGGCGCCGGAAGATCGGAAAGAACCGATAAGGCAACCTTGCATTGCTCCGGACATCACGCCGCCGACGGATTCGGTTCCGTGGATTTCGTCCGACGCAACCTTCAATTGCCGCCCGCGCATAGGTGCGGAGACGCCGCGACTATTTCTCCGAGCCGCCGCCCGGTGCATCCGAGCCCTCGCCCGGTGCGCCCGAGCCCTCGCCCAGCGCGTCGCTGCTCTCGGCCAGGGCGGCGACGCACGCGCGTACCGGCGGCGTCTCGGCGCCGTTGCACCAGGCCGCCTTGATCTCGCGCCGCAGGGCGGGGCGCAGGCGGGCGAAACGCACGCCGGGCGGGGCCAGGTGGCGGGAGACCGCGGGAATGAGGGCGGCGGCCAGGTTCTTCTCGACCAGTGCGAGCTGCGTGATGTGTTCGGCGAGGATGTAGCGCACGTCGGGCTCGACGCCGTGCGCGCGCAGCGCCTGCACCAGGGCCTCGTGCGGTTCGGTGCCCGGCGGACAGCTCGTCCAGGCCGTGCCGTCCAGCTCGGCCACGTCGATCGTCCCGCGGCCGCTGAGCGGATGCCGGGTGGACAGCGCTGCCCATACGTCCTCGCGGACCAGGGTCCGCAGGGTGATGCCCTCGGGTACGAACATGGGCCGGTTGGCCCAGCTCTCGATGAGCAGCAGGTCGAGTTCGCCGTCGAGCAGCCGCGGCATCAGGTCGACCGCCTCGCCGTCGTTCACGGTGGGGCGGAGCCGGGGGTGCGCGGCGGCGAGCGACTCCAGAGTGCGGGGGAGC
>NZ_JBHVHQ010000219.1:4772-11065 GCF_042800135.1 Streptomyces sp. NPDC057654
CGATGCGCCCCCCCCCGATCCGGGCAGCGGCTGTGAGCGGGGGCGGGGGGGGGCGGGCGGCGACGTGCAACGTAACGCCACGGGTTGCGGGGGGGGGGGCGCGGGGGGGGCGCGGCGGCCCGCGACTCCAGAGTGCGGGGGAGCAGGGTCCGTACCGCGCTGCCCACGCCGCCGATCCGCAGCGGCCCCAGCACCTCGTCGTTGAGATCGTGCAGGTCGGCCTCGGCCGCGGCGAGCTGGCCGAGGACCCGCTCGGCGTGGGCGGCGAGCACGCGGCCGGCGTGGGTGATCCGGACGCTTCGGCCCTGGGGTTCGAGGAGCGCGTGGCCCGCTTCGCGCTCCAGCTTGGCGAGTTGCTGGGACAGCCCTGACGGGGTGATGTGCAGGGACTCCGCGGCGCGGGCGATCGAGCCGTGCGCGGCGACGGCGGCCAGGGCCCGGAGGCGGTCGACACTGAACACGTTACAAATGCTACCGAATCTTGCTCCGAACCTGTTGCTTTTCCTTGTGCTTCAGGGCGGGCAGGGTGATCGCATGACGGTGAGGAACAACTCGGCCGGTGCGCGCGTGACGCCCGGCGCACACCTGGACGGCCCACGCCGGGGCGGCATACGGGGCCGCGGCGACCCGGCGGTGCTGATGGCGATCGCGGGCTCGGCCTGCATCTCGGCCTCGGCCGTGTTCGTGAAGCTGTCCGGTACGAACGCCGGCACCGCCGCCTTCCTGCGCTGTGCGCTCGCGCTCGTGGTCCTCGCACCGCTCGCCTGGCGCGAGGTGCGCAAGGTCGGACCGCGGTCGCGGCGCCACCTGCTGATGGACATCGGCGCCGGGGCGCTGCTCGGCGTCGACATGGTCTTCTGGGCGGCGAGCGTCCTGAATGTCGGCGCCTCCGTCTCCACGGTGCTGCTCAACCTCCAGGTCGTGTTCTTCCCGCTGCTCGCCCGCGTGGTCTCGGGCACGCCGCTGTCGCGGAGGTTCCTGCTCCTCGTACCGCTGATGCTGCTCGGCGTCGCGCTCGCCGCCGGGGCGATCGGACACGCGGAGCCGGGGAGCGACCCCGTGGCCGGCGTCCTGTACGGGGTCGCGGCCAGCCTCGCGTACGCCGGATATCTGCTGCTCATGAGGCTCGGCGGCGGGCAGCGGCACGTCATCTCGCCGGTGTGCGTCTCCACGGCCGCCGCGGCGGCGACGGCGGCGGCCCTGGGCGGTCTGTGGACCGGCATCGACGTCAACCCCGGCTGGCCCGCCTGGGGTTGGCTCATCACCCTCGCGCTCGTCGGGCAGGTCCTCGCCTGGCTGCTCATCACCTCCGCGCTGCCGAGGCTGGCGGCCGACGTCGCCGCCGCGCTGCTGCTGTTGCAGCCCGTCATGGCCTTCGGTCTCGGCGCCCTGATCGGCGAACGGCCCACGGCGACCCAGGCGGCCGGCTGCGTCCTGGTGATCGCGGTGGTCTGGTACAACAGCCGCCCTGCCGCGGCCGCCGACGGCCGCTGAGCTGGTCGGACATGCGAGTCCCTGCCAGCGGTTGCAAGCCGCTGGTGATCATGGACGCCCGCACCATGGATAGAATTCAGGCGAATTGTCTACTGCGCAAAGGAGACGCGTGTCCGCAGAACCGCAGACTCGGGCGAGAGTCGAGCTCTCGTACCTGGCGACGATCGAGGACTTCCGCGAGGGCCTGGGGGCCCGCGCACGGGCCTCGGCCGCCGCTCGCCGGACCCGGCTGCTGCTGATCGCCGCCGCCGCGATGCTGCTCATCGGCGCGGTGCTGGGCTGGGTGAAGAAGGGCAGCGTGGACCTTCCCCTGATGGTGGTGCCCGCGGCGGTGCTGTTCGCGCTGCTCGGCGCGCCGCGGTTGCAGGCCCGCCGGTTCCACCAGATCGCCGCCGCGAACGGCGCATGCCGCACGGTGGTCGACGAGACCGGCATCGCCGTCGCCAATGAGCGGCAGACCAGCGCGCAGAACTGGCAGGCGATGCCCCGCTACGTCGAGACGCCCCGGGTGTTCGTCCTCTTCAGCGCCGACAAGCACGCCTCCTGCCTGACGATCCTGCCCAAGCACGGCGTGCGGGACGAGGCCGACGTCGAGCGGCTGCGCGCCCTGTTCGACCGGCACATGACCCGCGTCTGAGGCACGCGAGCACTCGGAACTTCCTCACTCCGGCAGCAACTCGCCCCCGCGCCCGGCGACTTCCTGGCGCAGCGCGTCCCGTACGGCCCGTACGGCGGGATGGGTGACCGCCTCCCGCCGTACGGCCAAGGTGATCGGCAGCCGGATGTCCACCTCCTGGGGCAGCAGCCGCCGCAGCCCCGAGCGGTGGGTGAGGAAGGCCGGCAGCACGCCGATGCCCGCTCCCAGGCGGGCGGCCTCCAGCTGGGCGAAGACGTTCGTGGAGGAGAACGCGGGCGTGATGCCCGGCAGATGGCGCTCGATGTCGAGATCGCCGACCTGGAGCATCGACTCGATGTAGAAGATCAGCGTGTGGTCCCGCAGCTCGGCGGCCGACTCGGGGGAGCCGCACCGGTCCAGGTACTCGCCGCTCGCGTACAGCCCCAGCGCGTAGTCGGTGAGGTGCTCGGTCACCAGGCGGTTGCCCGCGGGCCTGCCGATGGCCAGGGCGAGGTCGAAGCCGGACGGATGGAGGGTCAACTGCCGCGTCGCCGTGATGAGTTCGACCTGGAGGTCGGGGTGGTCCCGGCGGACCCGCGCCAGCGCGGGGGTGGCGATCACGGTGCCGAAGGCGTCCGGGGCGCTGACGCGCACGGTGCCGTGCAGCGAGGGCGAGTCCTGGCCGGACACCGCCTCGGCGACGCGGGCCAGCGCGTCCTCGATCGCGCGGGCGTTCTCCGCGACGGCCTTCCCGGCGTCCGTGAGCGCCCACCCCTCGGCGCCCCGCTCCATCAGCCGCAGCCCGAGGCTCTTCTCCAGCGCGGCGATCCGCCGGGAGACCGTGGTGTGGTCCACACCGAGCGCGTCGGCCGCGGCCACCAGCCGCCCGGTGCGGGTGACGGCGAGCAGATAGCGCAGGTCGTCGGCGCGGATCCGGCGGGGATCGACCGTGCCGCGCCCGCCCCGCCGCGCAGGCGTCGCGTTCATATCGGCCGTACGGGAACGAGGAGAGGGCACCTGACCAGCATATCTGCGAAACCGCACATCCCGTCTGCATTTTTGGTGCTTGAACGCACATCACCGGCAGGGCCAGAGTCGAACCGCCAAGAGCGCCCCGCTCCCTCCTGATGAGAGGTTCACCATGACCGCGAACCTGTCCCTGCCCCGGATCATGCGCATCGGCCGCGGCGCCGCCGACGAACTGGGGGAGGTCGCCAAGGGGCTGGGGCTGAGCCGCCCGCTCATCGTGACCGACGCGTTCCTGGCCGGTACGGGCGCCGCCGGGCAGCTCGCGCAGACGCTGAAGAAGGCGGGGCTGCACCCGCTGGTGTTCTCCGGCACCGTGCCCGACCCGACGACCGACTCCCTGGCGCCGGGCGTACAAGCGCTGCGCGAGCACCGCGCGGACTCCGTGATCGGGTTCGGCGGCGGCAGCCCGATGGACACCGCCAAGGCCCTCGCCCTGCTCGGCGTGCGCGGCGGCCACATGCGCGAATACAAGGCCCCGCGCGTCAACCTCGGCCCGGCGCTGCCGGTCATCGCGGTCCCCACCACCGCCGGCAGCGGCTCCGAGGCCACCCAGTTCACCATCGTCACGGACAGCGCCTCGGACGAGAAGATGCTCTGCGCCGGCCCGGCGTTCCTGCCGCTCGCCGCCGTGGTCGACGTCGAACTGACCCTGTCGATGCCGCCCCGGCTCACCGCCGACACCGGCATCGACGCCCTCACCCACGCCGTCGAGGCGTATGTCAGCCGCAAGGCCAACCCGTTCGCCGACAGCCTCGCCCTCACCGCGATCGGCACCATCGGCCGCCATCTGCGCCGCGCCTACGCCGACGGCGGCGACGCCGAGGCCCGCGAGGCGATGATGCTCGCCGCGACCCAGGCCGGCATCGCCTTCTCCAACTCCAGCGTGGCACTCGTCCACGGCATGAGCCGCCCGATCGGCGCGCACTTCCACGTCGCCCACGGCCTGTCGAACGCCATGCTCTTCCCCGCCGTGACCGCCTTCTCCGTGGACGCCGCGCCCGGCCGGTACGCCGACTGCGCCCGCGCGCTCGGGGCCGCGACCGGCGAGGACGGCGACGCGTCGGCCGCGGCCCGGCTCGTACAGGCGCTGCGCGACCTCTGTACGGACCTGGAGGTGCCGACCCCCGCGTCCTACGGCATCGACAAGGACGAGTGGTTCCGCCTGACGCCGCTCATGGCCGAGCAGGCCCTCGCGTCCGGCTCCCCGGCCAACAACCCGAAGGCGCCCACCGCGGAGGAGATCCAGCGTCTCTACGCCGAGATCTACGCCTGAGCCGCCCCGAACGGGACGGCTCACACGGCAGGCCGGAGCGGCTCGGCGCGGCAGCCGCTTCGGCCGCGAGGTGCCGAGCCGAGGCGTCGTCCCCCGGCCGGAACTCCGCCGGCCGCCGATTGCGCCTCCCACGCCAGGGACCGGCGGGGCCGGGGTGACATGCCTGCCGCGACGCATCCCTGCCCGCCGCGCATCGCGGCTGCTGACCGGCGGGGCGCGTCACTCCGCGGCGCTCCGCAGCGCCGCGTCCAGGAAGCGGCGGATCAGCGTCCGCTGCGTGTCGGGCAGATGGACGAGGCGCAGCGGGCTCGGCGGCGCGTTGGTGAGCGGGATGAACCGCAGCGCCGGATGCTGGGCGCGCCGCTCCGCGACCTCCGGGACGATGCCGATGCCCCGGCCCGCGGCCACCGTCTCCAGCCACTCGTCGTAGTTCGCCGTCTCGATGACCCGCTCCGGACGCCGCCCGTCGGGCCACGACCAGGGGCCGGTGGTCCCGCTGACGGTGTTGACGACCAGCGCCCAGTACGGGACGTCCGCCCAGTCCAGACGCGTGAAGCGGGCCAGGTCGCTGCGGTCCGAGCAGACGGCGACCCGCGGCTCGTCGTACAGGCGCACCGTCCGCATCCCCGCGGGCACCTCGGTGTCGCCCCGGACGAGCGCGATGTCCACGGTCCGCTGCCGCAGCGCCCGCACCGGATCGTCGGTGCGGGTCAGGCCGACCGACGCCCCCGTGTCCTCCTCGAAGCGGCTGAACGTCCGCTGCGCCCAGGGGTCGGGCAGCAGCCAGCTGAAGCCGAGCCGCAGGGACCCGCTGTGCCGGACGGCGGCCAGGGCGTCGTCCAGGGCGGCCAGCACCCGCTCGGCGTGCTCCAGGAACCGCGCGCCCGGCTCGGTCAGCTCCACATGCCGCGAGGACCGGTCCAGAAGCAGCACGTTCAGCCGGTTCTCCAGCTGCGCGATGGTGCGGCTCAGCGCCGGCTGGGTGATCAGGAGCTCCTCGGCGGCCCGCGAGAAGGACCGGTGGCGGGCGACGGAGCTGAAGGCCCGCAGATGGCGCAGTTCGATGTCCATGCTCGTCGCGGCCTTCACCGGCATCCATGCGCGTCATGCATAGCAGCAGCCTAACGGGCATTTCTCAGGCGCGTACGGGCTGCCTAGCGTCGAAGGCAGCCCCCGAACGCCGGCAGGAGAACCGCCGGGAGAACAGGAAGGTGACCGCAGCCGTGCACCCGTCAACCCCGCCCCCGCCTCCGCCCCGTACGACATCCCCCTGGGCCATCGTCGCCCAGGGAGCGGCGGCGCTCGCCGCGGGCATGGGGGTCGGCAGGTTCGTCTACACGCCCATCCTGCCGCTGATGCGCGATCAGGCCGGGCTCTCCGCCGCGCTCGGGGCGAACCTGGCCACGGCCAACTTCATCGGCTACCTCCTCGGCGCCCTCGCCGGAATCGCCGCCCCCGCCGTCGTACGGTCGGCGGCGGCGCTGCGCGGATCGCTCGTCGTGCTCGTCGGCACGCTGGCCCTGATGCCCGCCACACACGACGGCACGGCGTGGTTCGCCCTGCGGCTCGTGGCGGGCGCGGCCAGCGCGCTGACCTTCGTGATCGCCGTCAGCGCCATGCTCACCGGCCTACGGGCACACGCCCACCACCTCGTCGGCTGGGCCTTCGGCGGGGTCGGCGCCGGCATCGCCCTGTCCGGCCTGCTGGTCGTCGCCGTCCAGGCGGCCGCCACCTGGCAGGCGGCCTGGCTGACCTGCGCCGCCCTCGCCGCGGTGCTCGCCGCGCTCGCCTGGCCGCTGGCCCCGCACCGGCACGCGGCCGAACACTCCGCGGCGGCCGAGCCGGCTGGCCGGCCCCGCACCCGCCGCTGGTTCGTCGCCC